>CAZBAY010000049.1:0-6552 GCA_964489945.1 uncultured Planctomycetia bacterium | reverse complement strand
CACCAGCAGCTCGGCAAGACCTCGCTCCTCCGTCATTTTCTCCACACTTACCGCGATCCGGAAGTCCTCTCTATTTACGTCGAGATCAAGCTCCAAGCCCTTGATGTTTTCGTCGAGCAATTCATCCGCTCTCTCCTTTATCAGTTCCTCTCGCAGAGCCAGGTCGTCGATCCTTCGGAGTCGCTTTCTCAGATGAAGGATAAAGCCACCCTCCTCATCCCCAAGACGGTCGGCCGGATCGTGGAGATCAGGCACCTTTTAAAGCAACGCCACGCCGAGGAAGCTTACGCGAAGCTTTTTGAGCTCACTTCCGTGATCCATCAGGAAACGGGAAAGCACTGCATCGTCGTGCTTGATGAATTCCACAGGCTTGGGGAGATGGGGATCAAGAACGCCTTCTCAAATTTTGGAAAGCGCATCATGGTCCAGAAGGACACGATGTATCTTGTTTCGAGCTCCTCGTTCTCGGCGTCGAAGAAGATCCTCGCGGAAAAACTCTCACTCCTTTTCGGGAATTTTGAACGCATCTATCTTGAGCCGTTCGATTTCCAGACCTCCTTCGATTTTTTGGAAAAGAAACTTTCACCGGTCCGGCTCTCCGAAGGCATGAAATATTTTCTGGTCGCCTTCACGGATGGACACCCGTTCTTCCTGGAGACGATCGTCTCGCGTGTGCTCGAACTTTCATCCGCCAAAAAGGAGGAGGAGGTATCGCGCGCCACCGTCGCGACGGTGCTTCTGAAGCTCCTGTATGAGTCACAGGGAATCCTTTATCAGTTCTTCCTCAAGTGGATCTCCCCCTGGATGAAGCCGAGAGCGCGCGGCAGGCATCTGTTGGTCCTGACGGCGATCGCGCGCGGGGCCAACAAGCTGAAAGACATCGCCGCCGCGACGGAGCTGAGCCAGAGAGAGGCCTCCTCCCAGATCCAGGAGCTTATCGAGCACGAGCTCGTGATCAAAACAGGCGTTTTTTACCGTTTTCACAACAAGATCTTCAAATTCTGGTTGAAAGAGGTTTTTGAGAAAAAGGAGCTTTCGCTTTTGGGGACAGCGGCCGGCGCGCAGGATTTCCTGAATCGGATCGAAGCGCTGGCCGAGGAGAATGAAAAGCTCCTACGCACGGATGTCTCAGATCACGTCCTGAAGCTCTTCGCGCTTTTCCGCAACGACATCGTGGAGTTCGGAGAAAAAAGGCGCCAGCTTCCTCATTTTACCGAGTTCCTTTCCGTGCCTCCCTCCGCCGCGGCGGGCAAGGGTTCCTCGCGGGGTCTTATCGCGAAGGGCCGGGGCCGCTGCTGGGTCTGCAAGATCACGGAAGAGAAAGCGACGGAGAAGGAAGTACTGGAGCTCCTCGCAGGCGCTTCCGCTAAGCCCAACGGCACCGCGACGCCCGTCCTGGTCGCGTTGAAGGGTGTCGATGAGAACGCGAAGCTGCTGGCCAAAGATAGGAGAGTGCTGACGCTCGGCCTCTCCCGCATCAATATGCTGATGGATATTTACGGACGCTCCCCAATTGTTCGCGCCCACTCCCGCCTCTAACGTGCCGTGAAATTTGACGTCAACCGGAAGACATTAGAAAAAGAAGAGCAAAGGACGCTCGCATCCTACGCGGCCAAGAGCGCTGAAAGCCGCGGAAGGGTCCATCCGGAAAAAGAGCATCCCTACCGGACGGCTTTCCAGAGAGACCGCGACCGCATCATCCACAGCACGGCGTTCCGCCGACTGGAGTACAAAACTCAGGTTTTTGTCAATCACGAGGGCGATTATTACCGGACACGGCTCACGCATTCGCTCGAAGCCAATCAGGTCGCGCGGGTCATCGCGCGGATCCTGCGCCTCAACGGCGATCTCGTCGAAACGATCACGCTGGCGCACGACCTGGGGCACACGCCGTTCGGGCACGCGGGGGAGGACGAACTGCGGGAGTTGATGAAGGATGACGGGGGATTCGACCACAATCTTCAGAGCCTCCGGATCGTTGACGTGCTTGAAGAGCGTTATCCGCACTTTAGGGGGCTGAACCTCACCTATGAATCCCGTGTTGGACTCCTCAAACATCCGGAACTTTTGAAAGAAGCGCATGACCGCGGAATGGGTCCATTCGAACCGTTCGTCTCGCCATCCCTTGAAACGCAGGTGGTGGACCTGGCGGATGAGATCGCTTATGACAATCACGACCTCGACGACGGATTGACCTCCGGAATAATCACCGAGCAGGAGCTTGAGAAGATCCAATTGTGGCGGCAAGTCCGGTCCCGGTCCGGGGCGGCAGCGCTCCGTAATCCCGAGGTCCGGCGCTACCAGATCATACGGGGCCTTATCAATCTCGAGGTCACGGATCTGATCGCGCAGTCAAAGAAAAATATCCTGAAAGCCCGTATCCGGCGCCCTGAGCAGGCGCGTAAGCTCGAACGATTTCTCGTCGCGTTCAGCCCTGACCTTCTGCGTAAGCGTCAGGAACTCAGGGTTCTTTTAAAAGAGAAGCTCTACCGTCATTACCGGGTCGTGCGGATGACCGATAAGGCGAGGCGGTTCATAAGGGCCCTCTTTCAGGTATACTTGGCTCGTCCTGAGCAGCTGCCCCCTGGTAGCCAGAAAAGGCTTAAAGAAGAAGGCACGCACCGGGTTATTTGCGATTATATCGCGGGCATGACTGACCGCTACGCGCAGGATGAGCATCGAAAATTTTTTGAGCCCTATGAGAAGGTCTGAGGTTTACTGATGGCCGGAGCGGACAAAGAAATATTCGGCAAGATCACGCGTCACGAGAGCTTGAGAAAACTCCGCGCGTCGTTCGATTTTCTTCTGGGGCATCCCGTCTGGTGGGTCTCGTTCCGCCTGAATGGCAGCTACGGCTCTCTCAAAGAGGCGATCGGTTCTTCCTATGATATTTGGCTGGATCCTCGTGTCCGGAATTTTCGTTTCGCCAAGCCGGTTTACCAGGCCCTTAAAAAACGGGGCAAGGAAGTGTTCCCGTCTCTCTTCGACACGCCGCAGGGCGTAACGCATTATTGCGTGCCGCTTGTCGTGGAGGACCGCGTGATCGGCCATTTTGGCTTGTCGGGCATCAAGAAAGGTGTTCGGCAGGAAATATTGAATCTTTTAGCGACCTCTGTGCAGCTTGTTGCGGACAATTGCTGGAAAGCCGAAGAGGTCAACCGCCTGTCAGCGACGATACGTCCGCGCGCGATTGCCCTCTCGACAGTCCATACCGTGCACCGCATCATTAACTCCACGCTTAACCTAAATGAGCTCATTTCAAGGCTCGCGCATCTGACGGCGCAGGTCATTAAGGCCAACCGTTGCGCTATTTATCTTATGGAGACCTTTTCGGCGCGTGGCAAAGGCTCTCTGAAGCATCCGCTGAAATCCACTGCGCCGGCAAAGGCGCTCGTGTGCAAGGCGTTGGTGGGTTATCCAAAGAACAACGATATCGGAAAGCGCGTTCCGCCGGGAAGGGGCGTCGAAGGCCGGATCGCGAAGACCGCTGCCATTGTAAGGCGGAAAAAATTTATTTCCGTTCCGATGATCGATGAAGATGTGATCGGCGTGATGACGGTGTCCTCAAAGAAGGACAAAAAGGAGTTCACTTATTTCGACCAGGAGATCCTGACGACGCTGGCCGAAGAGGCGGTCATCGCCATCAAGAACGCGCAGCTTTATGAGGAGCAAAAAAGTCTTACGCTCAGCACGATCCAGTCTCTGGCTCAGATCCTCGGGACGCGGATGCCTGAGGTCGCGTCACCCGAGACATTTTTAAGGATCGCGATGCGGATCGCGGAGGAGATGCGTTTGGGCGAGGAAGAGACCCAGGCGCTGCACTACGCGACGCTTCTCAAGGACACCGCCCGGATCGGGATCCCGGAGGAGATCCTGAAAAAGACTGCGAGACTCACCGGCGAGGAATACAGGCTTCTGCGGGAGCATCCGATCAAAGGCGCCCGGATCGTTCAGTCTTTCGAAAGCCTCAAGCCGGTCGTCCCCATTATTCTCTACTCCAGGGAACGGTACGACGGCACGGGATATCCGGAGGGCCTGAAGGGAGATAAGATCCCGATGGGTGCGAAGATCCTTTCGGTCATCAATGCTTTTGAGGCGATCATCGTAGGGCGTCCCTACCGGAGCCGCGTATCCATCCAGGAGGCGCTCGATGAGATCAGCCGGAACAGCGGCACTCAATTCGACCCCAAGGTCGTGGAGGTCTTTATCCGCATTGTCAAAAAGGAAGGTTTTGACCGTCTCCTCGCGAAGATCCCGAAAAAGTAGCCCGTGAAAAAGGTCGCCGTAGGCGCCGCAGCCCTCCTGGCCGCGGTTTTTTTAACCGGATTTTTTCTTCCCTGGGAAGGCCCCTGGCTCGACGGGCCTGTTTCCGCCCTGTTGAGCCGGAAATTCCGCGCAGGCGTTCAGGTTGAAGGCTCCAGGGTCACGCGTTGGTCCGTCCTTTCCGTCCGCTCTGCGGCTTTGAAGGGCCGCGACGGCGCCGATTGGGCGGCAACCGGCCCGGGAAAGATCCGCCGCTCCTTTTCACGAACCTTTATCACGCTCACGGATCTCGTACTCGCGCCAAAGGTCGCGGGACGTTTTGTGATTCTGTCGTCCGTCCTGCCGGACGGGGGGAGAGGGCTGTTCGAAGCCAGGGAGATCGCCGCTGTCATCATTCAACGCAAGGAAGCGACGACGGTCCACATTCCCCGCTGGGTTTCCGAGGCCTTCATCCTTCGGGGAGGAATAAAGCTCGTCGGCGGGAGGGTCGTCAAAGCGCACGCGCTCCTTCTTTTTCCAAAAAGTGTTCTGGAACGGCTCCCCGGAGACGTTAGGTCGCGCTTGAAGGCCCGCCCGGACGGGTTTGGAGAATTTCGCCTGACGTTCTCGGAAAATAGATTCACGCTCGACGGCGCGACCGGCCCGCTGCTGAAAGCCCAGTGGCAGCCCTCACCGTAATTTGCTATACTACCGTAGCGATGTCAGACCCAAAACCCGAACAAACCCAGCAGGAGTTTTTTCCGGAGTTTACGCCGGGCCAACCCAAAGGGCCTGAGCGCCTTGCGCCTTTTCACAGGACACCGAAGCCGATCCTGGTGACGACCTCGGTGGAGCAGATCGTTTTGGCGGGGATCCTGGTCATTCTCGCCGGCTGCCTTGTTTTTTTTCTGGGCGTGCTGAGAGGGCGGTCGATCGGCCATGAAACAACCGTGCCGCTGCCGACCGCTCCTTTAATCGCGCCGCAAAGGCTCGCTGTTCCTCCGCCGGCCAAAAAACCTGAAGCAGCCAGACAGGTGCCCGTCTTTCAAACGTCTCCCACCCAGCCTCCGGCCGTAAAGATCGAGGCCCGGACGGCGCAGGCGGCCGATCCCACAAAGCCTTATACGCTTCAGCTCATCACCTACAAGAAGCGCGATTTGGCGGAAGGCGAAGCGGGGGAACTGCGCCGGAGGGGTTTTCAGGCTTTTGTGGCGCCGAGCGGGGCCTATTTTCTCGTCTGTTCCGGTCAATACGGGTCCAAGGAAGAGGCGGCCCGGGACCAGCAGGCGTTACGCGCTCGTTATAAGGACTGTTTCCTGAGAAGACGATAAGCCATTTTGTGTGGTACCATATAACCTTTTAGAAAAGGGGGAATACCAGCATGTCGATCCATTCCAGTCTCCGAGGCGGCGGCAAAGGAAGAAAGCACCGCTCGGTTTTAAAGCGTCACGAAAGGCTCAAGGCCCTCAAGGACAAAAATCTTTGGGACGAGTCTAAATCGGTCCTTGGCATCCCCAAGGTCAAAATGCAGAAAGTGAAGGTCAAGAAGGAGAAGACGGCGGCCGCGGATGAAAAGACAGTCGCCGCTCCCGGAGCCGCAGCGTCAGCCGCACCCGCCGCCCCTGCCAAGGGCGATAAGAAGTAAGTGGAGATCCCGCTCGCTGATTTCAAGCAGATCGAGCTGAGGGTCGCCAAGGTTCTTGACGTGACGGAGATCCCCGGGGCGGACAAGCTTTGGAAGCTTCTGATCGATGTCGGCACCGAAAAGAAAGAGATCGTCGCGGGGATCAAGACGGCCTATCCCCGCGAGGCGCTTCTGGGCAAGTCGATCGTCGTCGTTAATAATCTCGCGCCCGCCGTGATCCGGGGCGTGGAGTCTCGCGGAATGTTATTAGCTGCCAGAGACGGAGCGGCCCTTTCGATTCTCACCGTCGACAGGGAACTTCCCGCCGGCAGTCCTGTCGGTTAAATGGATACGATCCGCGTCGGCCTGAGGGATCGGTCGTACCCGGTCGTTGTCGGCAGCGACGTTCTTTCGCGCGCGGGCCGCCTGATCAAGGACCGGACCACTTCCCGTAACGCCCTCATTGTTTCCCAGAAAGAGATCCCCGTCCACCTTCAGCATGTTTTGCGCGATTCGCTCTCCCGGGAAGGTTTTGACGTCTCTTTTTTCATCACGCCGGCCGCCAAAAGTTCAGAGGCGGCCAAATCACAGGCCGTTTATTCCAAACTCATCAAAAAAATGGCCGCCTGCGACGGCAAAAACAAGTCCCTAATGCTAGTCGCGCTCGGCGGCGGCGTGATCGGCGA
>CAZBAY010000048.1:0-3618 GCA_964489945.1 uncultured Planctomycetia bacterium | reverse complement strand
CCAAGCTCATGGGTACACGCCAAAGTGCTGGCTTTGATCGGGATGGGCATATAAAGGCTGCTCTTGGCAAGCTGCGCCTTCGTCATCTCAATGGGCTTTAGCGAAATAATCTTGACCCCCGAAAGACCGGCTAGCTTTGAGAAATTCTCGAGCAGCATGGACACCTCGTCTGGAGAAATAAAACTCTTCTCGGTGTCCTGAAGCCTCGCCTTCGTGCTAACCCAATTACTTTCAATGAGATCCTTATTCTTTTTATCTTCCTTTAGAGTTTTTAATTCAGTTTTCACAGCGCCCAGCTTAGGCAGCGTATCCGCTAACATCGCCTGAATGGGCATAATCAGAATATAGTAGTCCAAAGCCAGAATGAAACCGATCCCCATTACGAGGAGCATCTTTTTCTCGCGGGCACTGCGCTCATTGACAAAGGAAACAATCGACTCAATGGGTAACTTTATCATGACGCGCCAGCCGCCTCACTCTTAAAGATACAATTGATATCAAAATCATAAGCGTCAAGGTCCTTAATTTTCCTTTGGTTCATATTCAAAAGCTCTATTTGGCTAAAAAGAGCGCTGAACTGGCTGTTGTCTTTGAGTTGCTTGACAAACTTTCCAATAAAGGCCGTCTCCTGTCCCTGACCAATCGCGCTTCCACTTAGTTTAAGGCAGCGCGCCTTCTGCGGACCCGCGTCCGCCTTGGAATCTTTGGACTTTAAAACAGCCACCGGTTGCTCGACTTCAGTGATCGAAAGTTCCCGCAGCCAGACACCCTTGGTCATCGACCCCGATAGATCGTTCAGAAGCGAGGACCAGTAAAACTTCCTCCTCGTTGCGAACGCTATCTGCCTTAATTTTGTCGTGTAAGAGGCGCCCTCGGATTTATGCACAAGCGTCTGCCGATTCTCCTCCTTCAAGGAAATGACACGGCTCTTCAGGCCCATTATTTCAAGCCTTTGATAAAAAGCGAACACGCCGAAAAGGACCTGCAGCCCCAAGAAGAGAGCGAAGCCCGTTAAAAAAGCTTGCGACGTCGGAAATTCGGGGAGCTTGAAATGCGCCATCGCTTTTTTCTTCAGATCATCAGGCAGTAGGTTAATCTCAATCATCGTGTCATCCTATCGTGCGCAGCGCTAGCCCATAGGCCACGTTAAGTTCGACGAAATGCTGCTCCAAAAATTTAGAGTCCACATCACCGGCGATTTCCAATCGTTTAACGTTGTTCCACAGAGCCACTTTCTTTCCAAGCTCCTCGGAGAATAACTCAACGGCTCCTTTAGACTTCGCGCCTCCTCCGGCGAGATAGATGTCCTTAAGCTCCTCCCCCGCCTCATTTTCAAAATAATCGATAGACCGTTTTAATTCACCCACAAGCGATTCGAAACCCTTTTGAGTGGCCAAGATCAAATCTTGCGCGTTATCGGGATCGTGCTTTTTCTTCAATTGATCAGCTTCATCTTCGGAGATATTTTTTTTCTCTGACAAAGCCTTCGTGACGCCCAGGCCCCCGTAGGGCATTTCACGTACGAAGAAAACATCCCCCTCATGAATAATCGCGAAAGAGCTCAAACTATGCCCGATATTTAGAAGCCCGTACGTTTTCGCGTGATTGTCTTCGCTTAGTTTTTCGTAGGCATTGGCAAAACAAAAAATATCCGCGTCAATAATTTCAGGCTCCAAATCGCAGTCCGTCAAAATTTTAATCTGCTGGTTGATAAAATCCTTTTTGGCGGCTACTAGAAGCACTTTCATCTCGGGTTTTTTTGCCGCCTGTCCCACGATCTGAAAATCCAGAATACACTCATTGACGGGAAACGGGATATGCCGTTCAGCCTCAAAGCGAATAGCGCTCTTAAGCTCCTGCGGCGTCATGCGGGGTAGCGTAATGTTCCTGATCAAGACCGAGGGGCCGGAAACAGATACCCTCACGTGCTTCGCCGGTGAAGCTAGCGACTGACGAATGGTTCTCAAGGCCGCCAATAAATTGTCGGGGCCGGCGGATAAGCGCGTAACTTGGGCTGACCGCAGCCCTCTTTTTTTCTCATCTTGGATAACTTCAACACATTTAATGGCGTGACTTCCTATATCTAAGCCGACACAGGTGGTGCTTTTGGGTTTCACAAGCGCCGCAATTTTTTCGTTCAGGGCGGGTATCATAACGTGTGGCCTCCACCAACACTGCAGGTAGGGTCACTGCTTAAGGGTCCGATGGTATAAGACCCATTTTCCGGCTCCTTTGGCAGGCCGTTAATCAGTGGAGTGTACTTGAGATACGGATAAAGCTCCGTGGTTGTCGGGGAACCTGTTTCAAGCATTCCAAGCTCCAGTCCGGCCTGATCTTTGGCGGCCGCGATAAGCCTCAAGTTATTAATGCAGGCGTTCTTACGAGACGTGGTTCTTGATTGCACGAAATTTGGAAGAGTAATGGCGGCCAAAAGACCAATGATCGCCACTACAATCATAATCTCTACAAGCGTAAAACCAGCCGCTTCTTGTCTGCCTCTCATCTCTCCCTTACTTTCAACATGAAATCGTATTTTTATTCTTTAGTTAAGTATTTCTTATCAGAAATTATAAATCCTCAGCAGATTATATTATAAGCAACTTCTTTTGTCAAAATGAATCAGCGCCTGCCGCGCCGCGTTTTGTATTTTTTTCTAAAGTCAGATTGACTAGCTCCAATTCCTTTCTCACCAAAGGATGCCCCGCCGCCTGTTTCTCAAGAACTTCCTTGTTTGAGGCAAGAAAATCAGGGATCAGGTCCCACCGCTGCCTTAAAACTAAAGCCGTTAGGACACTTATTTGGGCCATCGATTTAAATCCCGGGTACTTGGTGCGGGCTAACTCTAGAAATTCATCCGGCGTCGTGTTCCCGATGAGAAGCCTGGCAACATCTCCATACCAAAATGCTTCTGGAGTGTTTTGAAGAATCGCTTCCAGGTGTTCCCTCATCACGTCTTCCCAGCCCTGGCGCCACGCCAAACGCACGAGTGCCATCCTGAGGACCACGGCCTCGGATTCCCTACCCTTTAATGACTCTAATCCCTTCCGGCCCCACTCAAGCGCCTCTCTGGGCCGTCCCGAAAGCTCATAGGCAGCAATCAGATTCGTATAGACCGCTAAATAGCGGGGCGAGCTCTTTTGGATTTCTTCGAGAAACTCAACTGCTTCCTTAGACTCCCCTCGTCGTATGAGCGCGACGGCGGCGTTCATAAGATAAGTCGCGTCGGCCGGATTGAAACGGTAGGCGTTTCTGAAACGGCGAATCGCTTCGGGCGCTTGGTTTTTCTCCAAATAATAAAGCCCCAGAAGGTTTTGTGTCACATCCGAGTGCGGCTCAATCGCTTCGGCAGTCTTTAAAGGGACGATGGCTTCGTCCCAGGCGCCGTGCTCAATCGCCAGGCGCGCCAAATTCTGGTATCCGTAGAAGGCGTAAGGAGAGTCACTCTTTGCCAAAAGTTGGTAGTACTTCCACGTATCATTGTAAGCTTCATTCCTCTGCCAGGTACGAATACATAAAAATGAAAAAAAGGAGGCGACCAAAATAAGCAATGCCAGAATCATAGGCCGGTGGTTTGTTTTAAACATATTTTCAAGGAAGCACCCCAATAAAATGACAAGC
>CAZBAY010000047.1:0-7797 GCA_964489945.1 uncultured Planctomycetia bacterium | reverse complement strand
TTTCCCTCAAAATAGGGGTCTTCCGGTCATCGTGGCCCCCTCGTCTAGTGGCCTAGGACACTACCCTCTCACGGTAGGGACACGGGTTCGACTCCCGTGGGGGCTACCATTTCCCTTCCACCTCCCGCAAGATACTTTTTGAGTTGAAATCCGCTTAAAATTGTTGTATATTATATGAAAGGTTATATTCATTATACTGACAATACTCGTAGACCTATGAGACAGCCACTTCCCTTTACAAGAGCGACGATACTGGTTATTGACGATGACCCGGCCATTAAAGGCCTCCTGGACACGGCTTTTCCCCAGTACGCGTTTGTCGGAGCGCTGAGCGGAGGAGAGGGTCTTGAGATCCTCAAAGCCCCGAATGAGATCGATCTGGTCCTTCTCGATTACCGCATGAAAATAATGGACGGCATTCAGACTCTGGGAAAGATACGGACCATGAGCCCGGGCCTGCCGGTCATCATGTTCACCGCTTTCGGGACTAAACAGCTGGCGGTAGAGGCGCTGGAGTATCACGCGGATGATTTTATTGACAAGCCGTTCAAACTGGCCGAAGTGCAACAGAAGATCGAGCACTGTCTGGAAGCCCGGAGGGACGGGGAGAAGGCCCTTGGGCAGGAAGAGGACGCTGTTCAGCGGGTCGTCCACTTCGTGCAGAGGAATTACGACAAAGCCCTGACGCTCGAGGACGCGGCCCTGGTGGCGTCCCTCAGCCCGAAGTATCTCAGCCGGATCTTTAAGCAGGAAACCCATCAGAGTTTTACCGATTTCCGCCTTTCGCTCCGGATGGAGAAGGCCAGGGAATACCTCGAAACAACGCATCTCCACATCGGGGAGATCGCGGACAAGCTCGGCTACGAAAGCGAAGAATCCTTCGTCAAAATGTTCAAAAAGATCGAAAAGTCCACGCCCACCGAGTACCGCGTCTCCCGCCGGGCCAATCTAGCAAGTTAAACCTCTCCGTTGTCCCCGAATATTTTAGACGCCCTCGTTTCCCCAAGGGGAATAAGGACATTAGATTCGGGAAAACCGCTATAACGCCCACGCCCTTCCTCAAGCATACTACTATTAAGAAGAGTTGGAAATTGCGTAACGTTCAATTTTTCTTTAACGATTCGTCGAGAGGGAGGCACCGTGGACGCAAAACCCAAAGTTGTTATCGCGGACGATGATACGCAGATACAAAGTTTGCTCACAAGGGTCCTGACGGCAGGGGGGTTCCAGTGCGTGACGGCATCCTCCGGCGATGAGGCGATGGAGGCGGTCCAAAGGGAGAAGCCGGGTCTTTTACTTCTCGATATCACGATGCCGGACCACAACGGGTTTGAGGTCTGCGAGAGTTTGAGGAAAAATCCCGAAAACTCCCATATGGCGATCGTCATGCTCACCGGGCGCGACAAGGAGAGCGATATCGTAAAGGCGCTTGAGGCGGGGGCGGACGACTATATGGGAAAGCCGTTCAGCCAGACGGAGCTTTTGACGAAGCTCAAAAATCTCTTGGAGAAAGTGAAAGCGGGCAATCTCCCCAGCCAGAATTACTTCAAAAAGGCGGGAGGCAGAAAGGGAGAGGGCTGACCTCGATGAAAGCCAACTATATCGATACGCTGCTCCGGACACTCGCGATTAAAAAAGCGTCGGACATGCACCTTCAGGCGGGGTCGTCTCCCGTCTTCCGCGTTCACGGGGAGCTGGCGTTTTCCGATCTGGAAGCCGTACCTAACGAGGAGATCGAAAAATACGTTTATTCCATCATGAACGCCGAGCAAAAAGAGCGGTTCTTAAAAACCCATCACCTGGACCTGTCGTACTCGGTCCCCGGGATCGCGCGTTTCCGCGCGAATGTGTTCCGCCAGCGGGGGAACGTCGGCATCGTGATGCGGATGATCCCTTTTGACATTCCTACGATCGAGGACCTCGGCCTTCCGTCTATCATCACGGACCTGGCTTCCAGGCCCAACGGACTCATTCTTTTCACGGGCGCGACGGGCAGCGGAAAATCCACGTCGTTGGCCGCCATCATCAACTATATCAACAACACGCGCAAAGCCAAGATCATCACGATCGAGGACCCGCTCGAGTTCGTGCACTCGAACCGCCTGAGCGTCATCGACCAGCGGGAAGTGGGCCTCGACACGGAATCCTTTTCGATGGCGCTGCGTGACGCGTTGCGTGAGGACCCGGACGTCATCCTGGTGGGTGAGATGCGCGACCTGGACACCATTTCCAACGCGATCACGGCGGCGGAGACGGGACACCTCGTCTTCGCGACCCTTCACACGAACGACTCGGTGCAGGCGATCGACCGCATGATCGACGTTTTTCCGCCGCACCAGCAGGCCCAGGTCCGCTCCCAGCTTTCCGTGACGCTGCAGGCCGTCATCGCCCAGACGCTCCTGAAACGCAAAGACGCCGCGGGGCGCGTGGCGGCGTTTGAAACGATGATCGTGAACAGCGCGGTGCGCAATCTTATCAAGGAAGGCAAGACGATGCAGATCTACAACGTCATCCAGACGAGCAAGCAGGAAGGCATGCAGCCGATGCGCGATTTCCTGAAACAACTTTGCCAAAAAGGCCTCGTCACGGCGGAAGAAGCCGCGGCGAAGGTGCCGGACGCGAAGGTGTTTGAAGTGGAGCTGAAGGGAAGTTTGGCGATGAAAAAATAGGGAGGATGGGCCATGGAGAAGAAGAGGATCCAGGAAACGAATGGGCGCACCCTCCTTTTTTCCCCCTTCTTAGTCTTTGTCCTGTTGCTCGGTTTCACCCTTTTTGCCTACCGGATCACCCAAGCCAATCTGGATCGCGCCGAAGCGCTCCAATTCGAAAATGAGGTCCAAAAAACTTTTTCCCTCCTCCACGAAAGCCTTTCGGTTTATGAAAACCTCGTTTTCGCGGCGAAAGGGTTCGTCGAGGGAAGCAAGAAGATCGAGCGGACGGAGTGGGAAACCTTCGGGAAGGACGTGGACCTGATAGAGAGGTATCCCGGCCTGTCGGCGATTGGGTACATCGAAAGGGTCGCCGCGGGGGGCAAAAAGGCCTTTCTCGAAGAGATGCGCCAAGAGGGGTTTCCCGATGCCGCGATCTACCCCGAAGGGGAGCGCGAGGAGTATTGGGTGGTGAAATTCGCGGAGCCCCTAGCCGGTTTTGAAACGGCCATTGGGTTTGACATGGCCACGGAACCCGCACGGCGGGAAGCGATGGCGCGCGCGGTCCGTTCCGGAAACCCCTCGGTCACGGGGCGCGTGGAGCTTGTCGGCCCCCGGACGGACAAGACCGGCTTTGTCATTTTCGCGCCGTTTTTCAGCCGGGACCCCACCCTTTTGACGGAAGGTGAGCGGCAAGCGGCATTGAGGGGGTTTGTCACGGGCCTCTTCAAGTCGCGCAATATTTTTGAGGGGATCTTTGAAAGGCGCAGCCTCGCGCCCGCCGTCCAATTTGAGGTGTTCGCGGAGGGCGCCCTGCGGGAGGAGCATTTGATCTACTCCCCCCACGCCCGTTCCCGGACGCTCGACCCCGCCTTTAAACCGAGGTTTTTCACGAAGAAAATGTTGCCGGTCGCCGATGAGAAGTGGAAGGTCTATTTCACCGCCGACGCGGCCCTCACGGGCGCCGGCTTTGAGGGGCGATTCCCCGTCTTGGTGCTCCTTCTGGGGATCGTTCTTAGTTTCTTCTCCGCTTTCGTTGTTTTCTCCTCCCTTACGACGGCCTCGCGGGGCCGGAAGCTTTCCTCCGCCCGCGAGGAATTGGCCCGGGAAAAGGAAGCGCACGCGCGTAAGGAGCTTGAGGAAACACGGAAGAGAGAAGAAGAGACCAAACGGTTGAACGAGGACCTGGAGCTGCGCGTGATGGAGCGGACGGCGGAGATCGAGGCCTTTTCGTATTCGGTTTCGCATGACCTGCGCTCGCCCCTCATCGCGATCAACGGTTTCGCGAACGCCCTTGTGGAGGATTATGGCGGCACGCTGGACGTCGAGGCCAAACGCTATCTCAAACTCATCTCGGGAAATTCCGCGAACATGGGTCATTTGATCGACGACTTGCTGGCCTTTTCGCGGCTGGGGCGGCAGGTGATGAAATTCTCCAATCACATCGAGATGAAAAAACTTGCTCAAGGCGTTTTTGAGGAGGTACGGAAATCCTGCCCGGCGCGTGACATCACATTTCAGTTGGGAGATCTGCCACCAGCCGATGGGGACAGTACGATGATGAGGCAGGTCTGGGTCAATCTTTTGTCCAACGCCGTCAAATTCACGAGGGAAAGGTCCAAAGCGGTCATCGAGGCGGGCTCTTACGAAAAGAACGGCGAAAACGTGTATTACGTCAGGGACAACGGGGCGGGGTTCGACATGACGTACGCCAATAAACTGTTTCAGGTATTTCAGCGGCTTCACTCGAGAGAGCAGTTTGAGGGAACCGGAGTAGGGCTGGCCATCGTTCAGAGAGTGGTGAGCCGGCACCTCGGGCACGTATGGGCCGAGGGAAAAGAGGGGGAGGGCGCGACGTTTTATTTCTCCCTTCCACGGGGATCGCGCCTTCGGGGAGATAAAGCATGGGCGACATCAATGAAGTCGAGATCCTCGTAGTCGAGGACAATCCGGACCACGCGGAGCTGATCCTGCGCGTGCTGAAAAAACACCATCTCGCGAACACGATCTTCACCGTCGCGGACGGGCAGGAGGCGCTTGATTTCCTTTTCGCCCGGGGGCGGTTCGCGGAAAGGGCCGTTGAAAACGGGCCCCGGCTTATCCTGCTCGATCTCAAGCTTCCCCGCGTGGACGGCCTGGATGTCTTAAAAAAGGTGAAGTCCGATCCGCGCACGAAAGCCATCCCCGTCGTGGTCTTGACGTCCTCGCAGGAGGAATGGGACATTTCGGAAAGCTATAAACTGGGTGTGAACAGCTACATCGTGAAGCCCGTGACGTTCGAGAATTTCACGAACGCTATTTCTGAACTGGGGTTTTATTGGATGCTCCTGAATAAACCCGTAAGGGCCCTGGAGCCAAAGAATAGGTGACGCATGGAAAGATCCATCCGGATCTTGATCGCCGAAGACAACGACGACCACTTTGAGCTACTCCTCCGGGAGCTCAAGGCGCAGAAGATCACGTTTTCGCACCGGCGCGCGGACACGAAGATCGAATTTTTAAAGGGGCTGCGGGAATTCAAGCCGGATCTCGTGATCTCCGATTATTATCTCCCGAATCTGGACGGCATGACCACTTTCCGGATGACGCGGGATTTTGATCCGACCATTCCCTTCATCCTCGTGACGGGCACCTTGGGTGAGGACACGGCCGTGGAGTGCATGAAGGCGGGCATGACGGATTATGTCATGAAAGAGCACCTGGGACGCATCGGCCCCGGGGTACGCGCGGCGATCCACCGGAAATGGGCGGTCGAGGAGCTGGGGGCAGCTGAGGAAAAACTGCGGGAGAAACAACGGTTCCTGTCCAATTTGATAGAAACCCTGCCGGGTATCACGTATCAGTGCGCGAACGATCCGGAGTGGACGATGGAGTACATCAGCGAGAGCGTTCAAGAGTTGACCGGCCACCCTTCGAAAGATTTTCTTGGAAACCGGTCGACCTCCTTTAACAACTTGATCCATCCGGAAGACCGGGAGAGGATACGGAACGAAGTGCAGGAAGCCTTAAAGGCCCGGTGCCCGTACGAGCTCACGTACCGGATCCGGACCGCGGCAGGAGAGGAAAAGTGGGTCTGGGACAAAGGCAAGGGGGTCTTCGGATCCGACGGACGCCTTCTCCATCTGGAAGGATTTGTCGCGGATATCACGGGGCGAAGGAAAACGGAGGAGGCCCTCCGGCAAAATGAAGAGCGCCTGGCGGCGATCGTCGAGAACGCGCCGGATCCGATCGTGACGCTGACTTCTCTCGGTTTTGTCCAGTCGATGAACCCGGAGGCGGAGCGTGTCTCGGGGTACTCCCGCGATGAGGTCGTGGGAAAACATTTCAGCAAGGCGAACCTGCTTAGCCCGAAATCCCTGCCCGTCGTGATTAAAGAATTTTCGGCCATTCTCACGGGCGAGCGCCGCCTCCCTTACGAAGTGGAATTCATCCGGAAGGACGGGGAGAAGATCACTTTTGAAGCTAACGCGCGGCTTCTCCAAAGAAGGGGGAAGACCGCGGGAATTCAGGTGATCCTCCGCGACCTCACCGAGCGCAAGCGCGCGGAGGAGCGGCTTTTTGAGAGCGAGAACCGTTTGCGAACGATATTTGATTCCGCGCCCCAGTGTGTCAAGTTGTTGGATCAGGAAGGGACGATCCTTGAAATTAACCCGTCGGGTCTGGCGTTCTTGGAGTGTGGTTCTGTCGAAGAAGCCAGATCGCAAAAGCTTGAGTTGTTCGTCGCGCCAGAGCATCGCGTGGCGTTCAAGGCCCTCGCGGCGAAGGTTTTTCAAGGCGGATCCGGTGAGTTGGAGTTTGAGCTTATCGGTCTAAAGGGAACTCGCCGCTGGCTTCACACGCATGCCGTCCCGTTCCGTAACAGAGAAGGCAAGGTCGTCGCGATCTTGGAGATCGCCGCCGATGTTACCAAAAGCTGGAAACTGGAAGAACAGCTCCGCCAGTCGCAGAAGATGGAGGCGGTCGGGCGGCTCGCCGGCGGCATCGCGCATGATTTCAACAACATTTTGACCGCGATCACGGGCTATACCGAGCTGGCCCTTAAATCCGATACGTCCGAGTCCGTCCACTCGGACCTCGAGGAGGTTTATAAGGCGGCCGAGCGGGCCTCGGGCCTCACGCGCCAGCTTCTCTCCTTTTCGCGCCGGCAGACGGTGAACGCGAGGCTCATCGAGCCGAATGAGCTCATTCGCAATATGGACAAAATGCTCCGGCGGGTGATCGGCGAGGACATCGATTTTTCCATTCAAACAGAGAAGGGAGTGAAGCCTTTTAAAGCCGATCCCGGACAGATCGAGCAGGTCATCATGAATCTCACGGTGAACGCCCGCGACGCCCTCACGAAGGGGGGGCAGGTGACGGTAGGAACGTCGTTCGCTCATGTGGATGAAGCCTTTGCCCTTCAGCATGAAGGGGGAAAGGCGGGAGATTACGACCTTCTGACGGTAAAAGACACGGGCCATGGAATGACGGAAGAAGTGAAAAAACATCTTTTCGAGCCCTTTTTCACGACCAAGGAAGCCGGCAAAGGGACGGGTCTGGGCCTGGCGACCTGCTACGGCATCGTGAAGCAGGCGGGCGGGTTCATTGACGTCCAAAGCGAGCCGGGCAACGGCACGACGATCGCTGTTTACCTGCCCATTTCGGAGGAAACGGACGAAGCGGGCAAAGCCCCCGCGCGGGAAAAGTCCGCGGACGGCACGCTCCCGAAAGGCGCGGAGAAAGTGCTTCTCGTGGATGATGAGTCGGCGGTGCGGAGTTTCGCGGCGCGCGTTCTGCGCCAGCAGGGGTACACGGTGCTTGAGGCGTCGAGCGGCCCGGAAGCGCTCGAGATGCTGAAGCTTAAGGATGCCCGGGATCTCCGCCTCCTTTTTACCGACGTCATGATGCCCAAGATGAACGGAAAGGAGTTGGCCGAAAAGCTCCAGGCCCTCCGGCCCGAGGTCAAGGTGCTTTTCGCTTCGGGATTCACGGAGGAACCCCTGGTCATCGAAGGGGTGAAGGACAAGAAGCTGGCTTTTCTTCCGAAACCTTTTTCGGCGGAGGCGCTTTCGCGGAAGGTGAGAGAAGTGTTGGATAAAGGAGGCTCTCCATGACACTCCAGAGAAAAACGCTTTACGCGATAACGATCACCCTTCTCGCGCTGGTTCTT
>CAZBAY010000046.1:0-4132 GCA_964489945.1 uncultured Planctomycetia bacterium | reverse complement strand
TGGAAATTGAACCCGCCGATACGTCCATCCACGTCGAGGATCTCCCCGGCCAAATAAAGGCCCGGCACAAGCCTTGATTCCATCGTCGAAAATTTGATCTCTTTCAGGTCCACTCCGCCGGCCGTGACCTCCGCCTTCTTGTAGCCCACGACACCCGTCACTTCGAGCGGATAATTGAGGAGCGTATGAACGAGCTGTCCGCTCCACGCGCGGGGGCATCTCCCCGCCTGGTTCTTTGGGTCCATTTTGACCTTCCGCAAGAATACTTCTGAAAAACTCTCCGGCAAATGAAGCTCTTCCATGAGAAAACTTTTTACCATCTTATGTGGATGATCCTTTTGAAACACGGCAAAACGCTTTCCGAGACTTTCTACCGTCTCCTTCGGGGTGAAACTCGCGTGGATCCGGGGCGAATGCGCCTTTTCGCACCCGGCAAAATAACGGCTGATATCGAGCGCCGCGGGACCGCTGAAACCAAAATGGGTGAATAAAAATGAACCCTCGCGCTGGGCCTTCTTACTACCCTGTTCAAAATAGGAAAGCCTCACGTCAAGCGCCACCCCGCTCAGGCTTTTCCAGCCGGCATCTTCCGTAGTCAGAGGCGTCAGAGCCGGTGTCGTTTGCACGATCGAGTGGCCGAAGCTTTTGGCGATCTTAAATCCCGTCCCGTCGCTTCCCGTCTCGGGATACGACAACCCCCCGGTCGTCAAAACGACTTTTCGGGCAGAGAGCTCCCCATCCCCTCCCGAGAGAATAAAATGATCCCCCTCTTTTCGCACCTTTGTCACACGCGCTTCGGTTTTAAGGCGCACACCGCGTTTTTCGGCCTCTTTTACAAGGGCCTCGAGTACGGTTTTCCCCGAATGGGTCGCCGGGAAATACTTTCCGGTGGGTTCAAGAACGAGATGCACGCCGATCCCTTCAAAAAATTTCATCGTTTCGTCCGGCGTAAAGGCCTCAAGGACGTGCTTCACGATATGCTTGGGGCCGCCCTCAAAATCGTACGGCGTCACTTTGACATTGGTGACGTTACAGCGCGTGCCGCCGGACATGAGGATCTTGGCGCCGATCTTCCGCCGCGAGTCGAGGAGCAGCACCGAGCGCGCGGGACCCTTTTCCCCCGCCGCCGCGATCGCGGTCATGAGACCCGCCGCTCCCGCCCCCACAATAGCAATATCCGCCTCAAGTTTTTCCATTTTTAAGCCTTTTCCTAGAGCAAGGTTAGCCATTTCCCCAAGCCTTGTCAACCACTCCCCCCTGGGTTAGAATGCGTGCATGCTGAAGCTCAAGAATTTCACGTTAAAAAGCAATATCATCCAGTCCCCGATGGCCGGCTGTACGGACCTGGCCTATCGCCTCATCTCCCGGGAATACGGCATGGAATTCTCTTTTCTTGAGATGGTCGCGGCCGAGTCCCTCATTCGGAGCAACCGCGCGACCGCCGAGCTCATGAAAACCGTGCCGGCTGACAGACCGCTGGGCGCCCAGCTTATGGGCTGCCGGCCAGAAGCGATGGGCGAAGCCGCCAAAATGGTCGAGGATATGGGTTTTGATCTTGTCGATATCAATCTGGGCTGCCCCGCTCCCAAGATCGCGGGCAACGGCGCGGGCTCGGCGCTTCTGGCGAAACCTGAAGAAGCGCGGAAAATTTTCGACGCCGTCGTCAAAAATGTGACAAGGATCCCCGTTACCGTCAAAATGCGTCTCGGCGTGGAAAACCCCTCTGGCGATGAAGCCGTCGCGATCGCGAAGATAGCCGAAGAGTGCGGCGTCCAGGCCGTAACAGTCCACGGACGCACCCGCGTCCAGGGCTATTCCGGAACGGCCAATTATGAGGCGATTGGAAGAGTGAAAAAAGCCGTGAAAATTCCCGTCATCGGCAACGGCGACGTCTTAAGCGGACAGGACGCCCAGCGGATGCTTAAGGAAACGGGCTGTGACGGGGTCATGATCGGCCGGGGCGGCCTTGGAAATCCCTGGATCTTCAAAAGCGTGGAAAATGTCTTAAACGGTGGCGAGCCCCTGCCCGAACCTTCTTTTGAAGAAAAGAAAAAAACGCTTCTCAAACATTTCGCGCTCGAGCTCGAGCACCGCGACGAAAAAACGGCCCTTCTTCACATGCGGCGCATCGCCTGCTGGTATTTCAAGAACATGCCCGGCGTCGCGGAATTCCGATCGACGCTCATGACCTGCCAAACAGTCCCTGAACTGCGGGGGCTTATCGAAAACTTCGGAGTTTAACGGACGTAACGCTTCGGCCCTGAAGAGCGGCCTCTCCGGCCCCCTCGGAAGGACCGCGCGATGACGACGGGCTTGTCAAAGCCCTCGGCGGGAAATTCGGGATGCGTGGAGATCTTGAGCGGCGTGCGCATAAAAAGCTCGATCGACCTGACTTGGTTCCTCTGGTCCGGCGTCACAAGCGAGATCGCCCGGCCCTCATGTCCCGCGCGGCCGGTGCGGCCGATGCGGTGCACATAATTTTCTGTGTCATCGGGAAGATCATAATTGATAACAAGCTCGATCCCCTTCACGTCGATGCCGCGCGAGGCGATGTCCGTCGCGACGAGCACCCGGTAACGCCCAATCTTAAATCCTTCAAGCGCTTCCCGCCGCTGGCCGAGCGACCGATCGGAATGGATCTCCGCCACCGAATGGTTCATTTCGCGTATCGCCTTCGTGAGCCTCAGCGCGTCAAACCGCGTGCGCGCGAAAATGAGCACACTTCCGTGATATTGCTTCAAGATCGACGCCAAAAGCTGCCGTTTTGATTCCCGGCGGACGATGTAAAGTTCCTGCGTGACATTTTCGGCTGCCGTCCCTGAGCGCGCCACTTCCACCCGTATCGGGAGCTTCATGTAGCTTGTCGCCATGTGCATGATCTCGGACGGCATTGTCGCGGAAAAAAGGTGTGTCTGGCGGTCCTTGGGAATGTGCTGAAATACCCGCTGGATCTGCGGGGCAAATCCCATGTCGAGCATGCGGTCGGCTTCGTCCAGCACGACGATCCTGACATCAGAAAGATTGACGGTCCGCTGCTGGATATGGTCAAGAAGCCGGCCGGGCGTCGCGATGAGAATACGCGGCCCATCCTTCTTCAATGCCTGGATCTGCGGATTTATGTTCGTTCCGCCGATAAGGACCACCGTGCGGATATTGAAAGGTTGGCTGATCTTCCGGATGGCCTCGTCGACCTGGAGCGCGAGTTCGCGCGTCGGCACGATCACAATGCCCTTGCCCGGCGCGCCGGCCAGGCGCTGGACCATCGGTATGCCGAAAGCCATCGTCTTACCCGTCCCGGTCTGGGCGATCCCCATGACATCTTTGCCCTCGATCGCGGTCGGAATAGCCTCGTACTGAATGGGTGTCGGGACTTTGAACTTCATGCGGTCCAGCGTGTCTAAAATGCCGGGCGCGATGCCGAGTCCTCGAAAAGTGTGCTGTGCGACTTCGTTATTCGTCGTATTCATCGTGGCATTATACCTAATAAGCCGGAAATGTATAGCGGCAATTTATGGGTCAATAGACACCCAACTCTCTTAATCTTTCGTCGGAAATGCCGAAATGATGCGCGATCTCATGCGCGAGCGTGTGCCGCACTTCCCGCGCGATGTCCTTTCCACCCGCCTTGCATTCCTTTTCGATATTCCGCTTAAAAAGCGTGATCCGGTCGTGCATGACGAAGCTGTACCCGCCCCCTCTCTCTTCCAAAGGGACCCCTTCATACAGCCCCAAAAGGCCCTTTTTGGACCCCCGCGCGGGCCTGTCATCAATGACAACATCTATATTCTCGAGCTTTTCCTTGAAAACCTTCGGCAGCGTGTCGAGCGCTCCCTGAACGATATTTTCAAACTCTTTACGGGTCATTATGGTATCATATGCTCTGTGGGGATTTTTTTCCACTTGTCATCATAAGGAGGAACAATGCGTAAGAGAACGTTACTCGTTGGTGTCTTGATGGTCCTGGCGACGGCATGGTGCGTGAGCGCGTATGCGGCCGAGGGAGATATGAACGCATGGGAAGGATTCTGGAACTCTGTTGGCAGTTTCTTTTACCACGCGATGCCCTGGAACTGGGGCAAGGCGTAAATAAGCAGAAGTTGGTCTAAAAAAGAAAACAGGGGCATGGTGAAAA
>CAZBAY010000045.1:0-5993 GCA_964489945.1 uncultured Planctomycetia bacterium | reverse complement strand
GCGAACGTCAGGGACCGGGTCGCTCAGAAGCGGTTTCAGGTCGCTGACCGCGCCGGGTCCCCCGACGATCCCCGAGATATGGGCCGCCATTTTGCGGAGCTCATTGTTTTCATTTTTTAGGAACGCCCGGATCTCCCCCGTCTCGGATCTTGCCTCGAGATTGCCTAGCGACCAAAGCGAATAGAGCTGAACTTCCTCGCTTGGGTCCTTCAGCGAATTTCTTAGGGCGGAAAGTGCTTCCGGATGCTTGAAGTGGCCCAACGCGATGGCCATGTAACCTCTTGTCTTGGCGTCATAACGCGTTGGTTCGCTCAAAATGTGAACGATCTCCCGCATAACGCTTTCATTGCGGAGGCTTCCCCTGCTCCGGTTGAGCTCGTTGGAAAGCTCAAAAGCCTTCTGCCAGCGCTTACTTGGCGAACCTGTTTTGATCGCGGAGATGAGCGACTCGGGTGTCTCCTCCTCATGAGTCAGAAAAATGACCGAGCATAAAAGGACCGCCATGCCCACGGCGATGACGAGTGGAAAAACGAAAAGGCCGAAGAAAAGTTTTCTTCCGCTGTTGGGTTTGGGAGCTTCTGTCATGATCTTCGCAATTTTAGTCCGGCAAATATCGTCAATGATACCAATAATGCCGTGATTAGGAAAGGGTGTTTAAAGGAAACGCCGAAAAGAAGACCTCCCCACGCGGGGCCGATCATGCGCCCGAGGGCCGCTAACCCCTGCGAGCTTCCCATCATGGAACCCATCTGCGCCGGATCGGCCTCTTTGGAGATCAGGCTGTTCAACGTCGGCATGTTGAGGCTCGCCCCTATCGTCATGAGGAGCAGAAAAGCCGTTAAAAGAGGCGCGGAGGACGCGAACGGGATGAGCGCAAGTCCGGCGGCCATGAGAATGCTTCCCGCCAGGAAAAGGAGTTTTTCTCCAAAAAATTTCTCAAGAGGCTTGAGGAGAACGCCCTGGACCAACGCGGCCGCCAATCCCATAAAAACGAATTGCATGCCAACTTTTTCAGCGGTCAACCCGAGCTCCTGGCTGCAAAATAGCGGAAAAGTGCTGTAAAGGCTGGCCTGTCCGAAGGCCAATAAAAAAATACTGCCAAATAAAAGCGGCAATGTGCGCGCGGATGGAGTCCGGCCCTGTTGGGTAAGGGCTCTCCAGAAGCCCGGCGTGAAGACATTCGGACGCATCTTTGCGGAAGCCTTGGCCAACTGCGTCTTGTCGACGGTCTCAGGTAGCTTCAGGATGACAAGCAGAAAACTTGTTGCTGAAAGTAGGGCCGCCGCGAGACCCGGAAGCGCGTATTTATTTTCCAGAGGCAGAAGATCCGCGACGGCCGGATGAACCAACACACTCGCGAGAGCCGGCCCGACGATGAAGCCGATCCCAAATGCGGCGCCGAGGAGGCCCATGCCCTTCGTGCGGTCATGATGTTCGGTGACATCCGCCACATAGGCCTGAGCGGTTGAAATATTCCCCCCCATCACGCCGGCCAGAAGCCTTGAGAAAAAAAGAAGCCCAAATGAATGCGAGAACGCGAAAAGCAGGTATGCCAGGAATGAGCCCAGCGTGCTGATCAGCATGATCGGCCTTCTGCCTATCCGGTCCGAGAGCCCTCCCCAGAAAGGAGAAAAAAGAAGCTGGGCGAAAGAGTAAACGCTGTAAAGAAGGCCGATCGAAAGCGCGGAGGCGCCGAACTCCTTGGAATAGAAGGGCAAAAGCGGCAAAACAATGCCGAATCCCATCAGATCTATGAGAACGACAAGAAATACCGTGTAGAGGGCCGATTTTTTCACCGCATCACTCCAGGTAGATCGTTTCCTCTTCTTCTTTACGGTCTTCCTCGACCTCCACTTCGTCGTAGGCGCTCGAAGGAAGCTCGGTGATAAAGATGGAGGGTCGATTGATAACGGTGCCGACACTGTAATCGTAACGAGTCATCGGATGGACGAGGACAAGATCCTCCTTGGCCCGGGTCGAGGCGACATAAAAAAGCCGCCTTTCTTCTTCCAGCTCATCCTCCTTTTCCATCGATTTGGCGTGAGGGAACAGGCCTTCCGAAAGCCCTATGACGAAAACGGCCCGCCACTCGAGCCCCTTTGCCTGGTGGATCGTGGACAACACCAGCTCTTCCCTCGGGTCTTCGGCGCCCGCGTCGACGATCGTTTCTCCCTTAAAACCTTCGCGCAGCGTCACATCCGCCAGAAAATCTTTCAACTTCTTGTAGGTGTGCGCGAAATTCACGAGTTCTCTCAGGTCCTCCAGGCGCTCGCGGGCGTTCTCGAAATTCATCAGCACGTGCTTGTTGTAGCCCTGCTCCAGCACTTCCTCCAGGAGGCCGTCCGGGTGGTCCAGCATCCCCTCTTTCAGTAGAGCGCGGAGCGTCCGCTTGAAACCCAGCAGGCTTTCCCGGACCCTGGGAGGCAAGGCCTCGCCGAAGCGGCTCTCAGCTGCCCTTTGGAGACTGCCCCCCTCTTTTGAAAATAGATCGAAGATCTTTCCCGCATAGGCGGGGCCGATGCCCGGATTAAGCGTCAGCGTCCGGATCCAGGCGATCTCATCAAGAGGGTTCATGACAATGCGAAGATAAGCCAGCACATCTTTCACGTGCGCCTGCTCGAAGAAACGGATACCGCCCCGCACAATATAGGCGATCCCCCGCTTAGAGAGTTCCATTTCGATCTCCGCCGCCTGGTAGTGGGCCCGGAAGAGCACCGCCATCTGCCCCAATTCAAGCCCGGCTTCGGTAAATTCGACGATCCTTTGGGCCACAAAAGCCGCTTCCTGGCGCGTGTCGCGGACCCGGACGTATTGGGGCTGGCTGCCGTCCGGCTGGACGCTCTTCAGCGTTTTGGGGAATTGGTGAGCGTTGTTCTTGATGCTATGGTTCGCCAGATCGAGGATAGGCTTGGTTGAGCGGTAATTCGTTTCCAGCTTGAAGATCCTGGCGTTCGCGTAGTCCTCCGGGAAACGGAGGATATTTTGCACATCCGCGGCGCGGAAGGAATAGATGGACTGGGCGTCATCGCCCACGACCAGAAGGTTCTTATGGTGGCCGGAGAGGATGTGGATCACCCCGTGCTGAAGGCGGTTAGTGTCCTGATACTCGTCGACGAGGCAGTAGCGGAACTGGCGGGAGAGCTTCTCGCGCACCTCGGGAGATTTTTGAAGAAGCTCGATCCATTTTACGAGGAGATCGTCGTAGTCTAGATTGTTGGTCTTGCGCTTTTTCTCCTCATAAAGTGTTTGGATCCTCTCAAATTCGCGGATAAACTGCGATAAGTAAGGGTAATTTCTTGTGACGACGTCCGCCACGCTTTTTTTGGCGTTCACGGCGAAGCTCAGGATTGACTGGACGACGCCCGGTTTCGGAAAGCGCCCCTCAAGCGTGCGCACCTCCAGGGCTTTGACGCAGGTCTTGACGAGGTCCCGGCTGTCTTCCCCGTCCAGGATGCCGAAATCCTCGCTCAGGCCGATGTGGCGGCCGTACATCCGAAGCGTCCGGTTGCCGATGTGGTGGAACGTGCCGCACCAGAGGCCCTTCGCCTTCGCTTTGAGCAGAAGCTCGACCCGGTTCCTCATTTCCTGCGCGGCCTTGTTGGTGAAGGTCACCAAAAGGATCTCTTCGGGCCGCACGCCCTTTTCCAGGAGGTACGCGACGCGGTAGATCAGTGTACGGGTTTTGCCGCTGCCGGCGCCGGCCAGAACGAGACAGGGCCCATCCGCCTGCGTAGCGACTTCATATTGGGAGGGGTTGAGTTCCTGCCGGTAATCGATCGTAAAGGAGGGGGACTCTGACGCCGTTTTTAGGACGTATTTCTTATTCACGGGGCCGGCCCTTAGAGGTTCTTGATGACGCCGGCCATGCGGTCGGCCAGCTCACGGGCCATGTCGATCTCGGACTGGTCAAAATTTTTGTGATAATTTATCGTCGAGATGTTCACGACACCGAGAGGTTCCCGGTCTTGGAAGAACGGCAGCACGAGCAGGGATTTGACGCGTGTTTCGGGCGCTTCCTTGCGTTTGAGCGCCCGGGTGAAGGGGTTGTCAAAATGCTGGGCCTCTTTCATTTTGGTCACCGCGAAGATCTTAGATTCCTTGAGGGCCAGACCGGCGATGCCCTCCCCCCATTTGATCGGCACGCCGGAGATCGGATAGACCTTGTAGCCTTTTGCCGCGCAGACCTTAAGCTCCCGGCTTGACGCGTCGTACAACATGACGGAGGAGCGCTCGGCCCCCAAAAGATCGATGAATGAGCCTAAATAGAAATCCAGGACGGACTCAAGAGGTTTTGTCAGAAATTCGCTTTTATTCAGTTCGGTGAGAAGGGAAGCGAATTCGTCCTGCTTTTTGGCCCGCGCGAAGAGAAGCGCGGCCGTGACAGCTTTCGAAACGGTCTGGACGAGCCGCTGGTAGAGCTTGTAGTTGCCTTTTGTGAAAAAATCGTCTTCATGAACGGACAAAAGGATAAAGCCCGTCACTTCCCCGAAGCGCCTCAGCGGCATGAGGAGAAATTCTCTCTGGTTCTTGATCGTTACCAGATCCAGAAGCGGCTTCGCGATCTCCGAATAACCCTTAAAGTGAGCGTATTTCTTTGTTTCATCGTATAGCACGTCCTGAAAAGCGCCCGAAAGCTCTGAAAAATAAAAGGTTTTTACGATGTCGCAGCGGGGGCTTTGCCGGGATTCCTGCCCGTAAAGATTCACCTTTTTGCGGTCTTCGTCAAAGAACGCGAAGTAGGCGTCCGAATTCGGCGGGCACAGAGCCAAGAGCTGGTCCGAAGCGATCTTGAGGAGCTGAGGCACGTCGGATTCGTTCTCAAGCGCGTCGGACATTTTCTGGATACGGGAAAGTTGATAAACGCGGCTGCGAAGCTTATGGTTGATACCGGAAAGAAGGAGCTGCATCGAAGTGAGCTCCTTCGTTGTGTGCATGAAGAAGGACTGTTTGGTCTGCGAGAGCTCCCCCCTCAGCGTATCGTTCTCTTCCCGCAGGCCATCCGTGAGGCGTTGCATCTCTTTTTTGACGGTCTCGAAGTAGCTCGTCGCGAGCGTGGCGAGCCCCTGTCCGTGGAGTTCCTCCAACGCGAGTATCATCCTGGGAAGCTTTGAACGGTTCGGGTAGATCTCCAGGAACTGCTCGAGGCAGACTTCTTCAAAAAGATGGAGTGAGACGATGACCTCCTCGAACGGCACCCCCATGCGGGAAAGGAGCCTCCCCTTTTCTTTTAGGTTCTCCAGATAAATATCAAGACAGCGCTCCTTGAGGCAGACGATGAAAAGCTGGGTGAGCTCCTTGAAAGTTTTTTCAACGCGCTGGGAGGAAAAAAAAGCGCCGCGGCCGAATGTTTCAAGGTAAAGTTCCGACCAACGAGCCACGAGGTTTTCGGAGAGCGGCGCGAGGAACGCCGCCTGCTCGCTGAGCGTGCCTTCGATCGACCTCAGGTCCTCGGGGACAATGACGGCTGTTCTATCGGGCTGCGGCTCTTCGGGCATGTGGGCTATTTTTTTTCTTCCTCATCATCATCCTCTTCGTCGCCTTCCTCATCTTCGGGGTCCGGCGACGATCCGCCAAAGCCCTTGTGTGACTCCGGCCCTTCGGCGGGCGGGGCGTCCTCCAGGGATTTGAAGAATTCCTCGGGAGACATCGTTTTTAGGGTGTCCTTGAATTTCTCGATCTCAGCCTGCGTGATCGGCCCTTCCATCTGGGGGCATTTGTTCAGGACCTTTTCGTCAATATAGATCGGGCAGTGGACGCGCACGGCCAGCGCCAGCGAGTCGGAAGGCCGGGCATCGATCGCGATCGTTTTGTTGTTCATCTTGATGTAGATCAGGGCGTAGTAGCTGTTATCACGAAGGTCCGTGACGACCACTTTCTCGATCTCAGCGTGAAGGTCCTTAAGGATCGAGACCATCAGGTCATGGGTCAGGGGCCGAGGGAATTTCTCCCCCTGCATTTCCAGCGCGATGGCGTTGCCCTCGTTGACGCCGATC
>CAZBAY010000044.1:0-6324 GCA_964489945.1 uncultured Planctomycetia bacterium | reverse complement strand
CGTCCGTCGAGCCGTCGTCCGCCACGATAAGCTCCCATTCCCAACCTTTAAGGGCCATGAAAGCATCGACACGGCGCAGGGATTCCCCGATCCTAGCGGCCTCGTTGTAAACGGGGATCACGACAGAGAGAGTTGGGAGCGCTTCCCCGGCGGGCATGCGTCAGTTGTGTTTCGAGAAAATTTCTTCGCGGAAGTAAGCGAGCGTGCGGACAAGGCCCTTTTCCAGCGGCACTTGGGGCGACCACTTCAATAATTTCTTGGCCAGCGCGATATTCGGACAACGGACCTTCGGATCGTCGACGGGAAGTTCCTTATAGACAACGCGGCTTTTGGAGCCGGTGAGCCGGATGATCACCTTCGCGAGTTTCAACACCGACAGCTCATTCGGATTCCCCAGGTTGACGGGAGCGTTCCATCGGGAATGGATAAGCTTGTCAATGCCGCTGATCAGATCGTCGACGTAGCAATAGCTCCGCGTCTGGCTGCCGTCCCCGTAGACGGTGATCGGCTTTCCGAGAAGGGCCTGCGCGAAAAAATTGGGGATGACACGCCCGTCCTGCGGCCGCATCCGCGGACCGTAGGTGTTGAAAATGCGGACGATCTTCGTGTCGATCCGGTGCTGACGGTGATAAGCCAGCGTGATCGCCTCCGCGAAACGCTTGGCTTCGTCGTAAACGCCGCGCGGGCCCACCGGATTCACGTTCCCCCAGTAACTTTCGCTCTGCGGGTTCACGAGCGGGTCCCCGTACACTTCGCTGGTCGAGGCCAGCAGGAAAACCGATTTTTTTTCTTTCGCGATGCCGAGCGCGTTGTGCGTGCCGAGCGCCCCCACCTTCAAGGTCGGGATCGGATACTTGAGATAATCCGGAGGACTGGCCGGAGACGCGAAATGAAGGACGGCGTGGACCGGCCCCTTGACCTTCATCGGCTTGGAAATATTGTGGTTCACGAAGGAAAATTTCCGGTCGGAGAGCAGGTGCCGGATGTTCCGTTTGCTGCCGGTGAGAAAATTATCGAGGCAAATAACGGAATGCCCCTTCGCGAGAAAGTATTCGCAAAGGTGCGAGCCGATGAACCCGGCACCGCCGGTGATCAAAAATCGTTTTGAGGATCTCGTCATAGGAAAAAAAGGTTCTTTGAAGGGTTATATTTCCTTAAAACGTTCCGTGTGTCAAGGATAAGGCGCGCGTGCCGCGCGACCGCCCCGTAATCAAACGAGGAATGATCGGTCAGCACCACCACGCACTGCTGCCGCCTGATCCCTTCGGGGGTCAAGCGTTTGGACCTCAACACCGACCGTCCCACTCTTAGCGAAGGGATAAAGGGGTCTGAATAGGATACGTCAGCCTTTTCCGCCATCAGGCACCGGATAACGTCCACGGCGGAGGACTCTCGGGCGTCATCCACATCTTTCTTGTAGGCGACCCCCAGCACGAGGATCGGCGCTTTTTTGGGATCGATCCGCTTTTTACGGAGGAGACGCACGACCCGCTGGCATACGTATTGCGGCATCACGGTCTTATTGATCTTCGCGGCCAGTTCGATCATCGGCGGCGTCAGTTTGTGGCGCCTAGATTTCCAGGAAAGATAAATGGGGTCGACCGGGATGCAATGCCCTCCCGTGCCCGGCCCGGGATAAAAAGGCATGAAACCGAAAGGCTTTGTCTTTGCGGCCTCGATAACTTCCCAGATGTCGATGTGAAGCAAGTGGCAGATCCGGGCCATCTCATTCACAAGCGCGATATTGACCGAACGGAAGGTATTTTCAAGAAGCTTCGTCATCTCGGCCGCCCGTGCCGATGACACTTCCACGATGCGCTTGACGATGGCGCCGTAAAGCGCCCGGGCGGCCAGCGTCGAGCCCCTGCCCACGCCGCCCACGACCTTGGGGATCGAAACCGTCCCGTGCCGTTTGTTTCCCGGATCGACCCTTTCCGGTGAGAACGCGAGAAAAAAATCCTCCTCCACTTTCAGCCCCGAACGTTTCTCCAAAACGCCCAGCACTTCCTCGTCCGTCGTTCCCGGGTAGGTCGTGCTTTCCAACACGATAAGCTGCCCTCTTCTTAAATGACGGGCGATACGCTCCGCCGCGTCCAAAATGAATGACATGTCCGGTTTTTTCTCGCTGAGCGGCGTCGGAACGCAAACGATCACCGCGTCAAGAGACGCGAGCGCCTTGTAATCGTCCGCCGCCTGAAAACGCCTGTTCTTCAGGACTCGTTTCACCCCCGCGGAGGGTACATCCATAATATGGGAGTGACCGCGGTTCAACTGCGCCACTTTGCGGCGATCCGTGTCTATGCCGGTAACCGTATAACCCTTATTCGCGAACGCCACGGCAAGCGGCAGCCCGACGTAGCCCAGACCGATGACGCCGATCCTGGCCTTTTTCTTTTTTATCTTTTCCTTAAACTTCGCGAGCATCAACTTTTCTTCTCCAATCATCCAATAGATCCGAAAGTGTTCTTTCAAAAGGAATAGCGGGTTTCCACCCGGTCAGTTTTTTGAACTTGGCCGGGTTCCCCACAAGCCTCGGCACGTCCGCCGCCCGCATCCGGGACGGATCTTTTTTCACTTTGATCTTTACCCGGGCGATGCCGAGCAGAGTCTTCAATACTTCGCCGATACGGCGGCCTTTCCCGGAACAGATATTATACACCTCGCCCGGCTCCCCTTTGTCGAGCGCCAGCCAATACGCGTTCACGATATCCCTCACATCGCTGAAATCACGGATGGCGTTCAGATTTCCCACACACATTTCCGCCTTTTGCCGGCCCGCCTCGATAAGGGCGATCTGTCGGGCGAAACTGCTGATCGCGAATTCCCCGCGCTGACCCGGGCCCGTATGCGAGAACGCGCGTGTCCTCACGATCTTCAGGCCGAAGCTGTGATGGTACTGGAAAGCCAAAAGATCCTGCGCCGCTTTCGAAACAGCGTACGGGCTGAGGGGCCTCAAGAGGACCTTTTCATCGATCGGAAAATCGCCCGGAAGCGCCGCGCCGTACTCGTCGCTTGAGCAGGCGACGTGAATGAGAGCTTGGAGACCGGCCTGCCTGACAGCCTCAAGGAGATTAAGTTCACCCAATACATTGGCATCAAACGTCTCGGCCGGCCGTTTCCAAGAATCGGGAACGAACGTCTGCCCGGCCAAATGAAAGATCCGGTCGGGCCGGGTCTCCTCGACGAGCGTCCGGACGCCTGAGGCGTCGCGGAGATCGCAGGCGCGAAGCCGGAGCTTCCCCTTGAGGGAATGGCCGCCGTCGAGCTTTGAGCCTTGATGCGTGACACCAATGACCTCCAAGCCTTTCCGCTTGAGAAGTTTTTCAGCCAGGTGCCCGCCGGCGAAACCGGAGACCCCCGTGATCAGGACGCGCATCAGACGCCCGCCTTCAGATATTCTTTCAGGGCCTCTTCCCACCCCCTCATTTTTCCGAATGCTTTTTCATAACGCGCCGTCGACATCACCGCGTAACGGGGCCGGATCGCCAGGCGCCCGGTGATCTCCGCGCCGTCCATCCTCTGCACCTCGGTCTTGAGGCCCAGAAACTCTTTCATCTTTAAGGTCATTCCGTAACGCGTCGTACTTCCCGCGTTGCACACATGAAATATTTCATGCCAGACGCCGCCTGCCTTGGCCTTCTCCAACGCTTTTTCTCCGATCTTTTCCAACGCGATCGCGAGATCCGCGACGTAGGTGGGTGAATCTTCCTGATCATCCAGCACCCGCACCACTTTTTCCTTTTTTAAACGTTCGGCGACGGCGTTCACGAAATTGGAAGGATTCCCCGCGCCGAAGAGCCAGCTCGTGCGGACGATCGCGGACACCGGCGCAAGGTCTTTGGCATGGTGCTCGCCCTCCAGCTTCGTCATGCCATAGATATTCACGGGGCCAACGGGGTCCACCTCCGTGTAAGGCGCGCTTTTCCGGCCGTCAAAAACATAGTCCGTGCTGACGTAAATAAAGGGAGTTTTTTTCCGGCCGCAGGCTTCGGCAAGATGTCGGGTCGCGAGGCCGTTGGACTCATGCGCGAGCACGGGGTCGCGTTCGCAGCCGTCCACGTCGGAAATGGCGGCCGTGTGGATAACAAGATCAAAGGCGCTTTTTTCAAAAAGCCGCCTGACCTCCGGCTCTTTGCGCAGATCGAAGGACAGCGTCCCTTCCAGGCCACTCTTGGAAACAACCGTGACCGCATGCCGGGCCGAAAGTCTCCCGACCAGCGCTCTTCCCAGCATTCCCGAACCACCTGTCACCAAAACCTTCATCCGCTCAGGCCCGCCCTTCGTACGCTTTGGCGTAATACGCCTTGAATTCCCCGCTCTTTTCCTTGATCGCGCGCCACCAGTCTTCGTTCTCCCGGTACCATTCGACGGTCCGTCGGAGCGACTCGTTGAAATCCTCAGCCTCTTTCCACCCCAGCGCGCGGAGCTTCCGGGGATCCATCGCGTAGCGGCGGTCATGTCCCAGGCGGTCCTTCACTTTTTGGATCAACGACTCGGGCTTGCCCAGGATCTTCAGGATGCGACGCGTCAACTCGATGTTTGTGAGATAGGTTTTGGCCGCAATGTTGTAGATCTCCCCGGCCTTCCCTTTTTTAAACGCGTGGAGGATCGCGCGGCTGTGGTCATCTACGTCGAGCCAGTTTCTGATCTGCAGGCCGTCGCCGTAGAGCGGAAGCTTCTGGTCCGCGAGAGCGTTCGAAACAAAAAGTGGGATGACCTTCTCGGGATACTGATAAGGGCCGAACGTATTGCAGCCCCTCGTCACAACAACGTGCATTTTGTGCGCGCGGGCGTAGGAAAGCGCGAGAAGATCCGCCGCGGCCTTGGAAACCGAATAGGGGCTTGTCGGCGCCATGAGGTCCTTTTCCGTGAAAAATCCTTTAGGACGGCTTCCGTAGACTTCATCCGTGCTCACAAAAAGGAATTTGCGGACCCCGCGGCGGCGCGCGGCTTCAAGCAGCGTGTACGTACCATACAGGTTCGTCTCAAAAAAAGACCGGCCTTCTAGGAGGGAGCGATCCACATGCGTTTCGGCCGCCAAATGGATAACGGCTGAGCAGCCGTCCAGCGCGCGCTCGACGTCTTTGGCGCTGCAAACATCTCCCTGAATAAAACGGTAACGAGGATCTGATTCGACTTCCTTGAGACGCGACGGGTCGCCGCAATAGGTGAGCTTATCGAGATTGACGATCGAAACACCGCGGTCCTCATTCAGCCAAAGCTTGATGAGACCGGAGCCTATGAACCCCGCCCCGCCTGTGACGAGAACCTTCATTTCGATTTTTTGGCTACAAGCATGTTGGCGCGCAGCAGCGAATCGAACGTCCCGCTGTCGGTCCACCAACCCTTTAACACATCGAATTCGAGCTCGCCGCGCCGGATGTAGGCGTTGTTGACATCGGTGATCTCAAGCTCCCCGCGGCGGGAGGGCTTCAGTGTTTTAATGATGTCGAACACGTGTTGATCGTACATGTAAACACCCGTCACCGCGAGATCCGTTTTTGGCCTTTTGGGCTTTTCTTCGATCGAGGTGATCTTCTTTCCCTTGAGGCTCGCTACCCCGAAACGCCCCGGATCGCTGACACGCTTGAGGAGCACTCGCGCTCCGCTGGCTTGTTTCTTGAACCGCTCCACGTGAGGCTTGATGCTGTGCTGCAGGATATTGTCCCCCAGCACCACGACGATCCTTGAACCCTTCGCGAAATACTTCGCCAGCCCCAGCGCCTCGGCTATGCCGCCCTCGCCCTCCTGGTAGGTGTAATTGATATGCTTCAGTCCGAAGGCCTGGCCGTTCCCCAGAAGCCGCAAAAATTCTCCCGCGTGGTTGCCTCCCGTCACGATGAGAATATCCTTCACGCCGGCGTCCACCAGAAGCTGGAGGGGATAATAGATCATCGGGCGGTCATAGACCGGCAAAAGGTGCTTATTCGTGATCTTGGTTAGGGGCCCCAGTCTTTTTCCGAGTCCGCCCGCGAGAATAACCCCCTTTAATCCGCTCATCGTATTTCCTCAGGGCCGCCCGATCGAATAATACCGGAAACCCAGTGTTTTCATTTTTTTCGGGTCGTAAATGTTCCGCCCGTCGACGATGACGGGCTCAGCCAATAATTTTTTGATCTTCTTCAGATCCAGCTCCTTGAATTCATTCCATTCGGTCAAGATCACGAGGCAGTCGCTGCCCCGGCAGACCTCATAACTGTCGCGGCAGAACTCCACTTTTTTGAAAAGCTGCCTGGCTTTCGGCATCGCGTGCGGGTCGTAGGCGCGGATCTTCGCGCCGCGCGCCTGAAGCTCGCGGATAATGTCGACGCTCGGGGCATGCCG
>CAZBAY010000043.1:0-12206 GCA_964489945.1 uncultured Planctomycetia bacterium | reverse complement strand
CGTGTAGATCTCGCTGTCGACCAGACCCGTCATAATGATCTGATTGGTGATGAAATAGAACCAGTCATCCGCCTGCTCGTAGTCTTCGGGATTGGCGTGACTCTTTTCGTGGGCCTCCACGATCCTGCTTTGGACCATTTCTTCGGCCGTGAGGATCTTTTTGCCCGTGTTGAACTGGATCAGGCCACCCTTGGATCTGAAAAGCGCGTTGAAGGCGGCCGTCGAATCACCCAGGATCGGATAAATATCAGCGGGAGACAGCGTTTCCCCCTTTTGACGGCGAGCTTTCCACACATCAAGGATGTGAGCCGCAATAGTATCAGGATTGGAAGCTTCAGCCTGCTTCAGGTGGCCTTCCAACTGCGCGGACAACTCCACTTCGATGTCGTGCCAATCAAACGCGGTCGATCCCTTATAACCCGCTTCGGCCAGGATGAGACGAGCGGTCAATGTGTCTATGGTTTTGCCGGAGCGTTCGAACTCGGCCCTCCGGTCGAAAAGGCGCGAAGCTACGGCGGAGGGGCTTGAAACCCCCAAACCTTTGAGGCGGTTCTCCAAAAGCTCTTTTTCCTTTTTGTCCAAGTTGAACGAAAGCTCGTACAGGTCGGCGAAGCCGTCCTTTTTCGCCTTCTGGTCATGTTCGTCAAAACGCAGGGCCCGATAGACGTCGACGATGTCGATCTTGATCTTCTCTTTCTTGATCCGGGCGATCTTGCGCGCGTAGTCGAACTTCATGACCCGGCGCATTTCGGACTCGGTGACATCGGCGTTGGGGTCAAATGCCGGCTGGAATCGGAAATCACCGATCGTGCGGTCATGCCCCTGGATCTCTCCGTGCATGACATAGATCTTCGCTTTGTTCGCGGTCAGCCACGCGTTCTGGGCGGCCTCGTCGCCCGGCGGCCGCACGAACATCGGCTCCCACGCTTCCCGGAGAAGGTGATCCGCTTTTTCCTCCGAACCTGTTTTGCCGCTCAACTCAAGGCGGACCTGGCTCAACATGCGGAGCGCCCACATGATGGTCCACGTACTGCCGCCGTCGTCATTGGTCGCGGTGATGTTGGAGATAAGGATCTCGTCGTTCTCGAGTGACCGCAGGATGTCCTCGAATTTAAGGCTTGGGGCGTTCTGCCGGATGATATTGAAAATAAGTGTCGTGACCGCCTCCCCGCCTCCGCCGATGTAAGTCACGAGCGGCCGAAAACGGTAGGAGCCGAGCATGCCCTCGGGAGCCGGGTGCAATGCCTGATGGATCCGGTAGGTTTCTTCAGGCCTGCCGATAAGGTCGTTCTTAAGAACGTCGACAATACCGAGAAGAATGTCGGGCACGGAACGGCCCGTGAGCTTGCGTTCTCTTTCAAGGGCGGCATCAAGGTCCTTTTCGTTGCCACGGAACAGGCGGTGCAGCAGAAAATCCCTGATCTCTCCGCGGACAATGCCCGACGATTGCGCCAAGCGCGCGCCGACGCCGCGGTCCTCCGCCTTAAGCTTCTTTTTTGCTTCGTCGATCTGCCGGATCAGCTCCGAAGCATCCACATAAACTCGTACATGCGTGTTGTCGTGCCCGGGTTCGATAGCCGTTTTCCGGGCAAGTTCCGCCCATTCTTTCGCGGCGCCGAGGTAAAACTCCGGATCCAGTTCGCTATGATTGAAGTAGAGACGGGCCCGCTGGAAAAAGCGCGTCGCGCTCGCGCCATGAGAGGAAGCCTCGGTATAATTAGCGGCTGCTTCCTCGAGTACCACCCGCATTTTTGCCAGACGAACCTCCCGCTCTCTGGTCTGTTCAATACGGTTGATAAGTCTGATCGCCCTCCCCTGGATCCCTATGTGCATATTTTCGTGTCCCGGCCGGCGCAGGATCTCAAGGGCCCGTTGGACCTTCTGGTCGGCATCGTCAAATCTTCCGGCTTGGAGCGTTTCATCGGCCTGGTCTAGAAGCATAGAGGCTCTCTTTCCATGGCTCAAGCGGTCGAACGAGAGCCGCGCTCCCGACGGTTTTTCGTCCGCCTCGTCCGGGCCGGTCCCGATAAAGTCGGGCTCAATGCGGACGCGGCTTTTCAGGCCAAGCGCTTTTTTGAATTCGTCGAGAGTGCCCTTAAACGTGATCTGCCGCTGGTCCACGCGGGCTGAACTTCTCCAGATCGTTGAGGAGAATTTGAAATCCTTGTGGCCGAAGAAAACGCGCGTCGCCATGTCCTCCACAAGGATATCGGCGGCGCCTGTCCCCCGGTAATCGAGGTGGACGGCCATGGCCTGGAGCTTGTCGAGTACGGTGTTGTAAATATAAAAGCCGGAAACGCGGTTTTTTCCTGAGTCGGCGAGCAGGACCACGTGGTAATCCGGAGACCCGGCTATGATCTCTTTCGTGACCCGGTCAAGAAATACCGGGAACCCTCTGCGGCTCGAGATCTCCTGCGGCAACACGGATGTGAGAAGCGCTTTCGCCTGGTCAACGGACTCCGGAGCGGTCTTCGAGGAGACTTCCCCGACTTCATAGTGAAAAACTCCTTTGCTGCTTTCCGCGATCCAGTGGTGGCCGCCCTGGTTTGTCAATTTGACGGGGTAAGTCTCCGCTTCCCCCGCCATCCGGGCGCCGGCAGGTTTCCTGGGCAACTCATTGTTGTCTTTGAAAAGGCGGATGAGCCAGCGGTCGAAGCCCGCGGGATCCGTCGAGGGGCCGTTCTCGAGCAAAAAGATCCTTTCCATCACACGGGCAAGGTTGTTTTTCTGGACACCCTGCGTTTTATAAGCCAACAGGGCCAGCTTTTCGTTGTCCACCGATCCATCCGGGCCGATAACCAGGACGAGCGCCTCATAAGCGTTTCTGGCGGCGGGATGAACGGCCCGCTTGGCCTCCCCCTCCAGATAGCGCTTCAGATCCTTGACGCCGCTCTCCTTCAGGTATTCGAGCTCCATCCGGTACGCCTCAAATTCGGTCTGCATATTCAAAACGGTCAATTTTTTGGCCGCCGCGTTTTGGACGCGATCGGCCGCGACCGCCATCAGGCCATTGGGCAGCGCTTCGTACATTTCCTTGGTGCGCGCCACATTCTTCATCTGCCGGCGCAGGAGGTGGACAGATTCGTGCAAAAGCGTCTCTTCGAGCTGAAGATCGGAAAATTTTGAGACAGCTGCTTTGTTGACCTTGATCCTGCCGTCCTTAACCAAGAGAACCATGTCGGCGGTGCCGTCGTCAAACGGCTTTTGCTCGATCATACGGCTGAAGATCTCCTGAAGCTCGCCGAGCTCTTCGTCAGCGAGGATGCCGGCGCCCGCGTGAACGCGCTTGATCATTTCGGGGTCTTTCCGGAATTTCTCAAAAGCCGCGACCATCCTTTCACCCACCTCTTTGGGAGAGGACGCCCATTTATATAGGAGATAACCGAATGCGGCGAGTCCGCCCCCGATCAGAAGGTCCCTTCTTTTAATAAGCGGCTTTTTCGGCTGGGGTACCCCTTCTTGCGGCGCCGGGACAGCGGAACCTGTCCTTAACGCTTCATGCAGGCGCCGGGCGAGATCCCGGACATTTTCATCGACCTTGATAAAGGCCTCTTCGCTCAGGCTCCTCGAGGCATGCTTCAGCGCCGCCTGCTTGATGATATTCAGGCCATCCGGATAGAACGATGACATGCCCGCATTTTGGTCCCGCTTTGCCATCAGCCAGGACAGCATTGAAAAGATCTTGCTGAATTTTTTGTCGGTCTTCGGCTGATCATACGCCCGAAGCTCTGCCAGGATCTTCCTGAACGCCTCTTCATCCACAGGTTTGCTTTGCGCCATCCGCGCGCCGGAGGGTTGGATGTTGAGAGCCTGCTTGACCTCATCGAGCTTTTTCTCAACCAAAGGAAATAGTTCGCCGGCCTCGCCGATATGGTGGTCGGGCATCGACAGCGTACGTCCGAACATGATGTCTTCACCAAAAGCCGGTTCCATTCCCCGGCGCCCGCCCGTTTTCTTGTGAAGCTCCATTTGCAGAAAATGGTAGAAGAGCCAGGCCTGTACTTCAGGCCCGCCGGTCTTCTTGAGCGATGAATTCACGTACTGCCTGACGAACGCGTTGTAATTGAGCGTGAATAATCCGGTCGGGTTGTCGTTGTAGGCGTAAAAATTGCGTCTGCCGTCGTACCGGTCGAGCAGTCTTTGGTTTTTAGAATCTTTTGCGTCGCGCTCCACCCGGTCCACGGAATAAAATCCGTTCTTTTCCGCCCAGACCATGAAATCGATCTCCTGTGTTAGTTCAAAATGTTCAGGGGTGAAAAATTCTGCCATCAAGCGGCGGATCTCTTTCTTATTTTGCAGATGAAAAGCTGAGGCCTTATTCTGGTCGCCCGACACACTTTTAAATCTCATTCTCAACGCGTTCAACGCGTCGAGCGTCTGTTTAAAGCGTCCGGGGAATGACCGCGTCAACCGGTATCCCCACGCTTCGCGCACGATCGTCGCGGCCGCCGAGTGGATAAAAAGGGTCTGGGATCTGAGCTCTTGTCCGCTTAAAAAGTAGTCATAAAACTTTTGAGGATTGACGGCGATCTTGATCACGCCGCTGCCATCGACATTTTTGGCAAGCATCGCGTGATGGGTCTTGGAATCAAGCACCTGGAGATTCCGGTCATCGTTGATAAAATCAGAATATTCCTTAACAACGTCCGCGTAAGGATAGCCGTTGAGCCTGGTCCATTCCTCGACCCGGCGTACGACCTCCCGGAAACTTTCTTTGGTGGGCGCCCCCTGATAATCCAGGAATAATTCATTATTTTTCGCCTCTGTATAGGGAACGTCGAAGACTTTCCGCCTGGGAAGGATATCGATGGAAACAGGCACGACCTCGTCATCCGTCCCGGGATCCGCCACCGGTGAAATCGTTTCCCGGGGCTTCCAGATCACCATACTCGCCGCCGCGATTAGAGCCACACTTCCACCGGCCACAAGGCCCCATTTAATGAGGTCGCGCCGGGTCCACCCTGACGCTTTATCCCGATCTTTTCTTTTTTGATCCTTTTTTAATTTATCCGCCTTCGCCATCCGCGCGCCCAGAAAACCGGCCTTGACCTCATCCGAGTGATTGCCTCCGACAACGGCAAAAACATGTTTCACATCCGGATATTTTGCAAGTTCGTTAACCAGGGCCAGGGGTGTTGTCTCTTGCTGGGCTTTGGTCCTTAGTTCCTCGATGGACTCATATTGAGGGATATGCGTGAGCACCTTGTTCGGCTGCGTGGCCGCGTACCGAAGAATGTCCCCCTCGACTTCACGGCCCGCCTCCAATAACTCTTGCCTGAACGCGGCGTCGCCGACCGGGATATTCCAGCGCTTCATGAAACGATCTGCCTGTTGTTCCAGTGACAGCATTGAAGGCGCGGCCGTCGTCGCCATAAGGAAACCGAGGATATCTCTCCGGGAAACCGCCGGTGACCTTTTCGCTCCTTCGTTGATCATCGCTTCAACGACTTCCCAGTGATAGACGGTCCTGATAGGGTCGGTGACTTTAATGCCGTATTTGTCGGCAACGACGAGGGCGAACCGGCCGGATTCTTCAGAAAGGCCATAATCCCGGATCCATTCGCGGCGATGCGCTTCGTTCTCCACGATGAACAGCCATTCGCGGGCGCTCAGCGACGTGAGGCGCTCTTTCAAAAATGCGATCGCGAGCTCCAGGGACTTGCGTTCGAAGTGATTTTCGGAGAGGATCCATAAGGTCTTCCCATTCCCCGGATGAATGACGGGAGGCAAAAGCTCGGAAGGTTCGGGAAATACCGGCAGATGCGGGTAGTTCATCTTATTGGCATAGCGCGCCTCTTCAGCCAGTTTGCCGAACCATTCGTTTGTCTCCGCGGTGCCGGAAGAGATCTTTTCCCTTTCTTGGGGGTCCTTTAGCCTGTCGGACAACGTTTTGAGGAATGCGTTCAATTTCGCCTGTGATTTGAGGTTTTCGAACGTCAAGGAAATGACGAGCGATGAGCCGCGCTTATAAACCGCGCTTTTTTCGCCTTTTTCCACGGAAATAGCGGTCACGTTGAGGGCCTCAAGCCCGGTTTGATGGGTCTTGGGTATCTCGCGAAGCGCCTCATGGAACCGTGTGATCCTGGGGTCGATCTCCACCTCCGCCATCCGGGCCCCGGACGGGATATCGCCCTCGGTGATGTCGAGCGCTCTGTTCAAAAGACCCCTGTTCAAAGCCGAAAGAGAGCTGTCAACGGGCCCGCCACGGCGCGCGACGTAGCCCCCATAAACCTCCAATAGTTTTCCGAAGGTGTACTTGCCAGCTGTGTGGCGGCTGTGCTTTGAGATGATCTGGAACGCGCGGGTCAGGTTCTTCAAAACATACAAACTCACCTCTCTATTTTCATCCAGTCTTCGTACGAACTCAACTTCGGGCAGGACTTTCCCAAAGACGAGGTATGAAAGGGTCTCGACGCGCCTTTCCCGGTCCCCTGTCTGACGAAAGAGGGCATCCGCTTCGTCCAAAGCGGCTTGCGCGGTAAGGCCTTTCTGCATTTTCTGCTCGAGCTTGACGAGATATCCTTCGCTGAAGGAGTGTTTCAGCGCCTTCGAGACCACTTTTTGATCGCTCAGATCAAGGACATCAGCATCGCCCCGGTTTCCCGCCCTGCGGCCGCCTCGTTGGTCCACAGTGGAGTAGACCTGAGAGTCAAATAAACGTTTGTCCAGCTGATCGAAACGGACGGCGGCGATGACGTTGGATGGCAGCGCGAGAACCTCCTTGACCCGGTCCACAAGGACGTATTCCGTGAGGAATAAAAGGAAACTCGAATGAGTTTTCCTCACTTCTTCGGCCACCCAGCGGATATCCTCAAGCCGGAAGGTTTTCAGAACGACCCCGTCATGCCCGCTTAGCGAGGCTTTCAGGATTTCCGAGAGAATTTTCTCCTTCGTCATGCCTTCCACTCCCAGCTCCGCTGAAATGAAAACCTCAGGGTTCGCCCGGCGGATCTGCCTGATCTGGTCTTCGGAGAGAAGCCGCGGATTGAACACGGCATTGGCCCCGCTTGCGATGGCCATCCCGGCGGCCTTCACCGAATCCTGCATGAAAAAGCCGACGGGTCCAGTCTCGTTTTGCCGGAACTCATTCAGGGACCCCAGGCGGTCCAGCACGGGCAAGATCCTGTTCTTCGAAAGCTCCCTCGCAAAGGACGCCCTGAGAGGACCCGCGGACGCGAGCCGGTATTTTTGAAGATAATTGATCACTTCGTCCTTCGACGCCATCCGGGCGCCGGAGGGGGCCTCCCCTTGACTTGCCTCCAAGGCCGTGTTATCTTCGGTTTTGAGAGGTGTTTTTATGTCGTACGAATATTTGGTAATCATAGAAGAAGACGAGGATGGGATGCTCGTGGCCTCTGTGCCGACTCTCAAAGGCTGCCATACCCAAGCTCGGACCATGCCTGAACTAATGAAGCGTGCCCAAGAAGTGATCAAACTCTGCCTCAAAGCCGAGAAAAGGGCCCCCAAACCGCTTAAATTTGTCGGCCTCCAGGAAGTCCGCGTCGCGGTTTGAGCCGTCTCACCCCCCTTAAAGCGATCCAAGTTATTCGTATCTTGAAAAAATTTGGCTTTGAGAAAATTCGCCAGGAAGGAAGCCACGCCTACTATCGCCATGCTGACAGCCGCGCCACGGTAGTGCCCATCCACAAAGGCGAAGACATTGGCCGGGGTCTTATCAAGAAAATCCTTCAGGACACTGAGCTTTCCTGGGAAGAATTCGTCCGCTTCAAATAATCCTTCCTCTATTCTCCGTATTTCCGCCAGCCGCGCGCCGGCTCCAGATGATGGGACAGAGTTAAGTTCCTCAGATGCTTTGTCAAAAAGCTCTTCGGCCCAAGAGGCGTAGGATTTGTCTCGCCGCTGGGAATGGTCTTTCAGGAAAACCCGAAGATGCTTGGTCTTATCGTCTTTTGTTCGGTGACTCCGCAGAAACAAAAGGATGTCTTTTCGCTGATTTTCATTGAGGCCGTGATAACCTCCGATCTTGGCAGAAACCGCAATAGGCAAAAGCTGCGAAACGTTGATCGTCGAATACATGGAGAAGACCGCCGCGACGTCCACAAGAAACACCTTGCCGCTGAAATAAGCGCGCAGGGCCGACTCGCCCTGATCCCCAAGAGCCACACCCAGATCATTTATCATCTCCGTTTGAACGAAAGACAGCGCTAGGCGGATCGCCGTATCACTTCGGATCGACTCCAAAGCAAGACGGGCGCCTTGCCCGATGAGAGAGGGCTTCCGGAAGGCGCGTTCGACGGCGCCGCGAACCACCAGGCCATTGGCGGCACGCTTTTTCCGGAAGCCCAAGCTGGATTCAAGACGCGAGAGATCTTCCCAATATTGAGAAATGGGCACAACGGCGTTTTTGTTTTCCGGGCTTCCGCCAACGCCGGCCTTTTGGATCCCAGGAGCGCGTTTGAAAAGAATTTTCTCGTACCGCTTCAGATTCGTCTCGTGAGTGACCTGAGGCCTGACAGAAACGTAGGAAACGTTGGCCGCTTTCAGGAGGGCTTTGAGGTTCGGCGTGTGGTAACCGCCGGTGATCAGGGCCGCTTTGTTCTCCCCTTCCGCTTCCATTTTGTGGAGGACATTCTTGACGAACGCGCTGTCTCTCTCACGCGTCAGCTCATAAAAACGCTCCGCCTTTTTCAGATAGTCCTCATAGCCGCCTTCAAGGAACACGACCCTTTCATAATGGTCTTTCAGGTCCATGACCTTGCGGTTCAGGAAGCCCGTCATTTCCGTGATGCCGAAGCCGGCTGAATGTTTCCGGTATTCCTCGTACTCCGACGGCGTCAGTGTGAGATCAAAAAGTTTCTTCAGGAAGCGCGAGGTCTCGAAGGAGCGCTGGAGCTCCTGTTCATCCCCGGTCTGGGTAAGCCGCGCGAAGATCTGCCGCTCGAACGTCTTTTGCTCTTCGAGGAGCTTTTCGGGGTTGATCTCCTGCGCTTCCTTTAAGTAGGCGATGTATTTGGTGAGTTCGGGGTATTGTGTCATCGCGAGGTCGCCGCGGCGACCGTGGCGATCTGTGCGCAAAGATTGCTTCGTCGCGCCTTCGGCGTTTCTCGCAATGACGGGAACACCCTTCGTGCCCCTCGCAATGACGTCCTCGAGTAGCGCGTAGAACCCTTGCTGTTCGGGATGATCGCCGGCCTGAAGTTTTGAGGGAGCAAGCTTAGACTCACCGACGAGTTTGACCTGTTCCTCGTTGGCTTTCGTGAAATCGATCCGGCTTTCTTTGTCTTTGAGATTTTTTAACGATTGAAGATGGGGGAAATAAGAAAGCGGTATGTTAAATCGCGCGGCTTCCTGGACAAGCGCATCGAAATAATCCGTGAGAGCGATCTTTTCGTTCAAATAGGCTTCACGCATTTCGTCTAACGACGCTAAAGAGGGGTTGAAAATCTTCGGTTTGAGGGCGCGGATCTCCGCTTCCACTTTTTTTAGATAATCCTGGAACGCTTCCCTTTTTTCCGCGACGGCTTTGTAGGCCTCAAGCGATCCCCCGTAAAGATCTTTGTCCTCAACGCCCCATAGAACGAACGGGCGGTCCGAGGTCAGGTCGAGATATTCACTGCCCGAAAGCTCGCCCTGCTTCACAAAAGATTTGGCTACCCTCTCCCTCTTGGCCTGAGGCGCGGCGGTTCTGAGATATGAAAGCGAATCATTGCCCGTGCCAGCCTCGAGGAATACGTACTTTATTTTTTCTTTCTGCAGGAGAAGATCCAGCGCCTTGGCCGTGTTGAACTGGGCGGACGCGTTCGTGTGCGCGTCCTGGATGAGATAGACCGTTTTGGTGGACGCGGGCACGCGGACGGCGTCTTCGACAAGCGCGACCGACCGGGGGATCTCAAAGTGGGCAAGCGGCGGCCGGAAGAAGGCAAGATCTACCGTCTTCATCTCGGGAGCGGCAAACGCCAGGTCCTGAGCGAGGAACGCCGGCACGAGGATCGCCGCGATGAGTTTTATGATCTTTTTTGTGGTCATATTTTAGGTTTTTACTTTGGCGGAAAATAAAAAACCGGGCGCCAAAGCGTTATCGCTTTTGGCAGCCCGGACGGTCACTATGACTCCGAAGCTTTGCGCTCCACCGAAAAACCTGGCGGATGGCCCTTTTCAAAAGTCGTCGAACGTTGAGAAAGTATGCCCGACGGTTGTAAAATAATCAAGAAATTATCTAAATATTATATCTATTAAATAGAACTTGTAACCTTTTTAAATTCAATTAGATATAGAAGTTATGATCAGTCTAAAACTTCAAGCTCGGGAGAGTAGGGAGTGGTAATGCCGTAGCGGCGGCTGAGAGAGTGGATCTCGTTCAGAAGCGCTTGATTGGAGCCTTCTTCGGTCAGGCGGTTGATGAGGTAGTAAACTTTGTTGAAGGCATAGCCCTGCATGATCTCGGGGCCGCCCTTTTCGGCATCCTTCAACGCGCGGGCAAAAATAAGCTCCTTGGTCTGCCCTTTAACATCCCCCAGAAGCTGCATCGCGAATTGGTCCTCGTCCGTGTAGGCGCCGTAGAGGACGAACTCGGCGCCGCGGTAAAAGTCGGGCAATGACTTCGGAAATACTTCCGTTTCATTCAGCCCGTTCAGGCGGTATCGTAAATTGAGGAAAAGCGGGTCCCGGATCTTGTCATAGAAGCGGGCCAGGCCGTCGTCAATTTCGACCGTAGATCGCACATATTCCGACCACCCGCGGTTCTGGTACGCGATAAAATCGAGAATGTAACGATTCACTTTCGCGCCGCCGCTGTAGACAAAAATGGGGCGAACCTTCTGATTGACGCGCGCGATCGAGTTGATGAGCTCCCGCGCGTCCACGATGCCGTGCGTGGGGCGACCGTCCGAAATGAGGAGCACATTGGACGGCTGACGCAGGAGAGGCAACCCCACGATCTTTTTGAAGGGCACATAAACGTCCGTCCGCTGGTTCGACGTCATCGCGGAAACGTACCGAAGGGCTTCTTTCACCGTTACGGGGTCCGGCGGGACGGAAAGCTTCGAGAAAAATTCCGGTTGGTCTTTAAAAACAACGATGTTGAACAGATCGTCCTTATTCAGATTTTTTAGGCAGTAATGGATCCCCTCTTTGAATTCCTCCAGCCTCTCGGGGGAAATACTCAGCGACGCGTCGATAGTGAAGATCACTTCCTTGGCGAGCGGCTCGAATGCCGGTTTCCCCTTTTTGGCGAAGACCTTTATCATGTAATACTTTTCGCCGGTCGGCGGGTGCTCGTACGTGAAGACCACGATGTCGAGGAGCTCATCGAGAGTTTCGTATTTCAGAAGCTCTTTTTCCGGCTCCTGCAGGGACTCAAAAACGGGAACGATATCCCCTTCCGCGCCCGTGCCGGTGGGTGTGAATCCCGGCATTCCTTCTTCGGGATGCATCGAGAAAGGAATGTCCATGGGGCCAGCCTGATCGAGCGAACTCTCCTCCGTGACCTTTTCTGAAAACCGCGCTAAAAGCCCCGGAACGGGTTTTTGCTTGGGCCCTACCATTTCCTTGAGCTGTCTTTCCTCTGTTTGGGCGAGCTCAGCGTCGAGGGCCTCTTTTTTTTCGATCGAGGAGGCGACCGTCTCGTCGGCCGCGGGGATGGCGTCCGCCGGGTACTGGTAAGCAGGCTCTTTTCTCCCCATGAGCGGGCCCAGAGGAACGTCTTGAACGGGTTTAGCGGAGGCGGTCTTGGCCTGATCGACAAATTTGAGCGCCTCAAGCGGCTGGCGGGTGTAGATCACACCCTGTTTCCGGGGCGCCTGGGGTTTCAAAACGATCGTCTGAACGTGGAAGGTCCGGCTCACCCGCTCAGCGATGACGGCCAGGCCCGGCATGCGAATGAAAAGCGTGAGGGCAATGGCGAAAAGGTGCAAAAGGATCGCCAGGAGGATCGGCTCATATAAAGGATGCTTACGCAATGACAGATTCACGCTTTTCCCGCCCATTCGCTGTTGGGGTATCTCGTTTTCAATTCCGCGAAGGCTTTTTGCGAATCTTCCGCCTGTCCGGCCTTCGCGAAACACTGCCCCGCCTGATAAAGCGCCTCGGCGCTGTAGCGGGGGTGGTCGAATAGGACCGCCACCAGCATGTAGGCCTTGGCTGCTTCGGCCAGATCCCCGGCTTTGAGCCGGAGGCTCGCGATCTCAAAACGGGCGCGCGCGGCGACCTCCAGCTCGTCGTCAAAAGCCAGCGCCTCGTTGAACTTC
>CAZBAY010000042.1:0-13591 GCA_964489945.1 uncultured Planctomycetia bacterium | reverse complement strand
CTACCTGGAACCGCGTAAAGGGACGGACGGAACTAATTTTGTCGTGTACCCGCCGCTTCAGGAGGAAACCGCTCCCGAGGGTTCTCGCATGGCCGCCAAGCCCGGTTTTCTCAAAGAGGACCTGGAAAAATTGAAGTCAGGCCACATTTTTCCGAGGGGAGGCAAGCTTCTGCATCGCAGTGATTGGAGCCGGGTGCTCGAACTGGAGGGGACCGCGGCGCCGCTTGTGATCAAGCAGCCCTTAAAGCCGATCGCTTCGGAAGGCAAAGTCTCCAATTGGATCTTCGATAATCAGGTTCGCGCCGTACAGGCCGTGCGTTCGCTCGGTATTGAAAAGGAAGACGGCTTCTATGGGCCCTCCAATCTTTTGGTGGGCTTCGAGTACCACGTCAATGATGTGCACCGGCGGGGTATCGTGATGCCAAGATTATTCGGTGAGAACGCCCGCTCAAGGTTCTTTTCCGGCCCCGTGTACGAAGGCGGGTCTTCACCTCTTCACAACAAGCGCTTCGAGTCCGTCCTGCATTACCTTGAGACAGCCCGGGCGATGGCGGAGGCCACGGCCCTATTCAACAGCCTCGGGTGGGTGCACGGGGACCTCAAGCCCCAGAATTTCTTTGTCGAGGGTCCGAGGAATAGAAGGGACCAGACCATCATTTTGTATGATTTTGACACCTCCCGCGCGATCGGAGAATCCACGCCCTACTATGACGACGGAAAAAAGCTCGTCATGGGGACGGCGGGTTTCATGTCAAGAGAACAAGCGGCAGGGTTTCCGGCAAGCCTGAAAGACGACGTGTACGGTTTATCGGCGACGCTGGCGTGGTTGTGGTCAGGACAGCTTCTGTATGACCATGATGGGGGTACTAACGTCGAAGGGAGGCAGATTCAGGAAAAGAACATGAACAGCGCTGCGATATGGACCTCTTTTGAGCGGGCGCTTGAAGGAAATCCTCTTGAGGGCGCTATTTTGTCGGGCCTCGGAAAACCCGACACGAAACCCTATACGAGTGTTTCCGCGATGGTGAAGGACATTCAAGCCGCGATCGACGGTTCCCATGAAAAGAGTGGAGCGCGGCTGGCTGGAGATGGCATCATCGAGTCTTTGATAAGTCGAACGGATGATTTTATCAGCGCATTGGAAAATGAGCTCCGTCTTGAGGTCAGTCACTTCCTTTCTTACGATCCTGCCGGGAGATTGAAAAGGTGGTTTTCGGGGGTGCTTTGGCCATACCTTAATAAAATATACAATGTATCTTCCTTGTTCTCTCAAAGATGGAATAACATCGGTCGCATGCTTCCCGAGAGATATCGTGGCGGCTGGGCGGAAGCCGGAAACGCCATCCGCCGGCTTTCGCTGGAAAAGACGGCTGATTCCCCGCAAAGGAGGGAGGTGCTGGTCGTCAAGGCCACCCTACTCTTGAATAAGCATTGGGCTTCAACGCACGGGTTTCTCACTATCCCGTACGGAGGATTGGAGCTTGGATTTTACAAATTAGTTCAGCCGATTCAATTTATCCGGTCGAAAAATTACACGATCCCTCTTTATTTCGCCGCCAACCTGGTAAATCCCGCGGCTTTAACGTTCTATAACCGCTTCATGAAATGCATCGTGCTCGACACTGAAGGGCTCAACCAAACAATGCTCAACCCTCCCGGAAAATCAAAGGATGCTTTTGTCAACACGGTTCTCCGTGAAGAGATCCGTCATGCCATTGACGATCTTGATGTGGTCCGCAAAACCGGGCGGGAGCTTATCTCCGATGGCCCTAACCGCTACGAAGTGGCCTTTTACCGCTCTCAACTTAAGTTTGGCGGATTTTTGGCATCTTTGAGACCCTTGATCTTAGATCCCAAAGGGCCGCTGAAAGATTGGTCCGATGCTGAAAGGGGCAACCTCGCGATTGACGTTGGCGAAGCAATTATTGAGCTCTCTGGACAACTTACGTCTGGAGTGACGGGAGACGCCGAAATATTGATCTGGCGGTGGACCAAAAATATGGGGGCAATGAGCATTGATGTGATACCCCTTCCAGAAATGATCGCCGACGCGCTGGGTATTAAACTTTTGAGTGAAGAACTGGACCTCGCTAAAGGTGATTTAACGCCGGTCGGCCTTGTTTCATTCATAAGCGAGATGGTCAAAAATAGAGAGCTAGTTGTGCATATTTGGAAGAGATTGGAAGCGATCAGACGGTACCCTGCCAAGGATATTCAAAAGGCACTTCGCTCTGTTTTTGAGAAAAATTACGTCTCCCCCGTGAACGAACCTCCGTTTGACCGCGCGCATATCCTTCGTGGAGCGCGACTGGCCGCGCGTCACCCACGGGCGCTTGACAGGGAACTTTCCGAGGCGGAAAGCAAGATCGTGCCGGGAAGCGGAGAGTTGGGGCTCATGGGCATGAACCGTATCAAGGCCAGGCTTAAAACCTACCGGTCTCAAATCGGTTCTTTTAGGAGGAGGGCAGAAGGTTTAGGCGCGCTGGAAAGCTTTGACCGGCGGCATGGCGGTCGCATCGACGCGAACATGGCCGGCATGCGTGAGGCAATGGACCGCATCTCACTCGAAGAATACCGCGAATGGAAAAGGGAAGAGCTTTATACGATACAAGCGGAAACAAGGCTCTTAAGAATGTATCTTGCTTTACTGTCGACGTGCCTGTCACTCCCGTTGTCCACCCAGGCGGGTCTGGACGCGTTTCTGCGCGAAAAAAATGAGGGTTTGGACCCCGCCATTCGCGCGATGGCACCCGGATCGACCATTGCCGGTCAAATAGCGGCGCTTGTGGATCAGTTGGAGTCGCGGATCCGTTCCTCGATCTCACAGTCCCGGCATCAGGCGCTCGTGGTTCTCGATCAAAAGCTGCAAGCGGTTATGGCCCGGGATTTTAAAGGCGATCTCACGGAGCTTCAAAAAGAACGCCAGACTATTCTGGACGGAATGCGGCGGCAGGGAGTCGATGAGGAGTCCAGGATGTTCCAGTATGCGCGGAATAAACTTGATCTGAGGGAGGCGGCCGTCCGTTATCAGGTAGACCAGTCGGCCCAGAGCGAGGTCCAAAAAATTATCGCAGGCGGAACCTCCCTTGATATTCAGGGGTCCGTCACTTGGGCGGATCTTGTGAGACACGGCTTGGGGCCCAAGTACCGTTTTCCGTTTGGCGAGGATATTTATTATTTTTCGAACATTTTCAGGGCGGCCCAAGACCGTAAAGCCGCCGTACTCTACCTGTACCACAAGGATTCTAAAACGGGACAGCCAGCGATATTCGTCAATGTTTGTTATAAGAGTTATTCGCACGATGTTTGGCGGGTCGCCTCGCACCACAATGAAAATTGGATCGGAAAAGGCGTGGAGGAAAGTTTGCAGATGCTCCCGCTCGAACTGCAGGGATGGCTTGACCGGCTCGCCTCCGGATGGACCGACCCCAAGGACATGTCGAGCATGTTCTACGGGATCTTGGGCGTTTCGATGATCGGCAGGGAGCACACTCTGATGGCCCATTTGATGGGCGCCAAACCGATCATCATTGCGAAGGAATTGCCCCGCTCGCCGAGTAAACGCTACCGCCACTTCTACGTTTTCGAAAATGGGTATGAGCCCGACCATTCGTCGATATCCCTTGTGTCGGAATCGGGAAACCCTTACTACGGTGAGGTCAAGGGTTATGCCGTGACTTCCATTAATAGGCGCGTTCGCTATTTCTTCAAGACGGGGGACGATAAAGTATGGCTCGGCGGCTATGAAGATCTGCGCGGCCGCTTGGACCGGCAGGGCGTCCGCACCGGCGAGCCCATTCTTTTTGTTCCCGCAGGGCTCTTGGTGCCCGGATTCACTTATGAGAACGATCTACCCCCGGACTATCCGCGCAAAGGCCATAAGGGGCACTACGTTGACGCGAAGGATTATCTCGATCAGATAAACGTCCTGCAAGAGTTCAGAAGGGAACTGTCGCTGACCGGCGCGCGCCTGGCGGGCCTGAAAGAAAAAAGGGACACAACGATCCGGAACGCGCAGGCCTTTGATCAGGCGCGCATGAACGATTTTTTTGATTGGTACGAACGTCAGGACCCTAAAACATTGCCTGATGTTGAGGACAAAGATCTCAAGATAAGCGCCGCCCGGGCCTCGCGCCTTTTCATGATCGCGGGCAAATTCAAGGGGCCCGAAAAAACCATTATTACCCAAGCGGCGGCTTATGACCGCGCGATGCGGGATCAAAGGACCATTGCCGATGAAATACGCAGGATATGGGGCGCCGCGTCCGGAAAGACGTACGCGTCACCGCAAGAACGTCTGAGGGCGGAGTTCGCGCCAGATAGACTCTTGAAAACAACGTTTAGGCCCATATCCAAGAAATTCCGGGATCATGTGCTCAACACAGCCTATGAGCGCTATGGCAGGGAGTTGATCGCGAAGATACGGCAGGAGCAGGGCGCGCGGATGGCGGGAGAGGGAAGATATCAGGTACGGCTGACGCACCTGGATCAAAACAGGTGGGCTTCTGAGCGGAAGGCCGAGGACGGCAGCATCACGCGGTTTGAATTTGAGACCAAATTACTGCAGGATCTGGATAACGAGGCGCAGATCAGGGAAGCGATCCGTCTTTACCGGTTGGTCGTGAACCGCCTCTCAGATGAGGAGGCCCGTGAGAGACTTTTTGTCTCTCCGGATCAGGGCTATCGCCCTATTGCCCTTTTAGAAGGGCAAAACGTGGCAGGATTTTATTTTTTCAGCGCGAAGGATAAATATTTAATATCGTTCTCCGTGTCCGAGAAATTCCGCGGTACAGGCGCCGCCGACGTGCTGCTGGAAGACCTCCTGAACCGCTTCCTGGGAGGCAACCGACCCGCGAAATTCAAAACGATGGTGGTCCGTTCCTCTGCGTTGGGGAAAAGCGGGCCGTTCCGGGGAACGATAGACGCTTACAAGGCCCGGCTCGGCATGCGAAGCGACGTCACGCTGGAGGAACCAACTTCCCGGGGCGCCCGGATGGCAATCAGCCCCGCGAGGCGATTCCAGAAAAACTTTGGGGAACCGTCCAGAGACATTTTAGAGTTTGTGGCGGGGACACGGGATCTCTCCCGGATCACGAGTTACCATCCCAGAAGAGTGAGGGTTCTTCCCCACAGGAGCGTACCTGTGATGAGAGTTACGGAGAAGCATGAGATCGGGATGGAGGATCAAATCGTCACTTTCTACGTCGAGCGGTACGTGGGAAAAAAATTGTCTAAGGCGCAGATCAAAAAGGCGCTAGAAAAGGCCAGCCGGCCCTTGCACTTCGGATTTGATCAAGGCGCGGGCTACGAAACCAGGGAGTTTCGCGTGGAGGGCAGCCCGGTTCTTATCAGTAAAGCCGTGGACGAAAGCCGTCGCCCCGCTCCGGATGCCGACAAAGTGACCGGCGAACTGGTCAAGATCATGAAGGAAAAAATCTTGGCGCAAGTTGATAACGAGGCCATGAGCGTCTTGCTGAAAGTTAATGAAGAGTGGTGGCCAGGATTCATTAAAATTATTGACGAGCAATCAGCGAATAAAGTTTTTCTGCAAACCCTGAGCGGAGAATTTGCCGGCCTGTCGGCGGAGCTTCGTGATCGTGGGACCGAGAAAAATGCGGAAACGATCGCTCTTCTCACCGCGTTCTCGGGGGAGATGATCCGCTACGCCCAAGCCGCTCCCCAAGATCTGGCGCCCCTTATCGAGAAGGCGAGAAAGGAAGATTATCCGCATGAACCGAAAACTGGCAAACTCCGGAACCGCGAAGTGCTGATCGTTCTCCAATACGACGAGAAATTTAGCCCCGCGACTTACGCCGTCTCACCGCGTCGCCCGGGCCCTCAAGCAGACGAAGACAGCCATCAGTCCATTGCCGATAAGTTGGGCGTGGGCAAGGATTTCATCCGTATCCTCATCTTTTTTGACCAAGACGAACCGCGGCCATTGAAGGTGCATATTGATATGACAAAGAAAAAGTTGAAGGCGACTCGAGAAGAGATGGTGCGAACACTGCGTCTCATGCATGAGATGCTTCGGCGAGCGTACCCCAGCCATGCCGCGGCCACTCCCGTAGTTTTTGACGGTAGAAGGCTGTTCAAGATGCTGGAGTTAGGGCAGATCGGATACGAGAGCAATGCCACTTCCGCGCCGCTTGCGAAAGCCGCGGAATTGCGAGAATCCTATACTTCTCTTCCAAGTGGCCGCCGTTACGAGATCGAACTGAGGAGGTCTGGGCCAGAAAGCTGGCAGGCGGGGATATTTCCTTTCACAACAAAGCTGCTTTCTTCGGACATCGACAAGTCCCTGCAGGATCAAGCCATCGAGCTATACCGCTCGTTCGAGGCGCGGCTGACGGTCGAAGGCGCGCGTGCCTATCTTTTTACGGAGGCGCCGGAGGCGGGCAACAAGACCCTCCTGCTTATCGACAGCAACTGGCAGGTCGCCGGGCTTCTTCATTTTCATCCTATGAACGAATACCTGAACCTTATTCTGGTCGAAGAACGGCACAAGGGGATCGGCGCAGTGGACATCCTCCTCGAAGAGTTCGTCAAGCGTGTGCTGAACGGCGACCATTTTCAAAAATTTACTTCCACGATCCGCGGCCCTTCTAAGGATCTTGAAGAAGAAGCGTTTTACGGGACGATGGACAAGTTTAGGCAGCGACTTGGCATCCGAAGTGTGGTGAAGGTTGACGGCGCCCGGATGGCGGGACAGGAAAGATACCAGGTGAGGCTGACACACCTGGGTCAAAACAGGTGGGCTTCTGAACGGAAGGCGGAGGACGGTATCACCGCGCGGTTTGAATTTGAGACTAAATTACTGCAGGAACTGGGCGACGAGGCGCAGATCATCGAAGCCATCCGTCTTTACCGGCTGGTCGTGACCCGTCTCTCAGATGAGGAAGCCCGTGTCAAACTTTTTACCCCGCCGGATCAGGGCTATCGATCCATTGTCCTTCTGGAAGGGAAGAACGTGGCCGGATTTTATTTCTTCAGCGTGAAGGACAAATATTTAGGATCATTCTCCGTGTCCGAGAAATACCGCGGCACGGGAGCCGCCGACGTGCTTTTGGAAGATCTCTTGAACCGTTTCCTGGGAGGTAACCGCCGCGCGAAATTCAGGACGATGGTGGCCCGTTCCTCACCGATGGGGAAAAGCGGGCCGTTCCGGAGCACGATCGACGCTTACAAACACCGCCTGGGCATGCGAAGCGACGTCACGCTGGAAAAACCGGAGCCCCTGGGGGCCCGGCTGGCAAAAAATATAGTGGCTGATTTTGAGATCGATTACAAGAGATCCACGCTGCATAAGCGTCTTGTCGTGGAGGCGCTGCGGGGGTACCTGAAGGATGCCGGTTTTACCGCTGACGAATTATGGCGAAAAAATACGGCAGAACATTTTAATAAGCTTTCCCTGGAAGGGGGGTCTTATCGGATCGTGTTTTCCAGCCGGTCTGAGTATCCAAACGGGCTTTTTACGGATGAAATCATGTTCCTCATCTTGAGAGAAACGGAGGAGGATGAAAAAATGCCCGTTGTCATGGGCTCATTGAAATTCAAGCCCGCCGACCCGCGGCCCGACGACAACCGGCAGAAGGGCCCATCCGGCGCCCGGATGGCAGAAAACTTGATCAAAACATTTTGGGGTGTTAAGTACGGAGAGGCCGTGAAAGTATTCGCGCCGGTAGTAAAGGAAATGTGGGAGAAGGACAGACAGAAGGACAGACAGAAGGACAGAAAGGAAGTGTTGTTAGCGCTTCAATACGAAAAAAACGGCGATATCGTTGTCGCAGCCGTCTCGGCCAGAAGATTCTCGCCGAATGAGGGGCTGGTCTCGCACTTGGCGCTTGCCAAAGCGGCCGATATCCGCGGTGATTTCATGAACGTGAGCTTGGAGTTCGATCCGGTAGCAGGCCAGGCGCAACGTGTCATCGCCATGTCGCTCAAGCAAAACCGCAAGGAGTACGTGAGGACGATCAAGCTCATGCAGGCCGTGCTCAAAGAGGCCGGATTTAACAAAGCATCCATCGAGCCGACCGGCGCCCGGCTGGCGGTTTATGATGAAAATTGGGCGGCTGGGAGGCTTTGGCAGGAGATCGATAGAATAATCTCGGACTTAAAAGCTGGAAAGGAGTTCACGCTAGTGGCTCGTGAACCTCAGACGTATGCGGGTCTGGATAACCCTTACTATTGGACCGGCAGATATCCGAAGGCTTTCCCGCCCAATGATGATCACGCGTTTCAACTTCGCAGACTGCTGGCCGAGGTCTTTAAAAAAGTCCATGACGCAACGATCGAGCGTTTCAAAAAAGGCCTGACTGATCACGATCAAGCAGTTTTTGAGTTTAACTTCGACCGCTGGCCTAAATTGGTCCAGTACCAGGAATATATGGTCACGATGGAGAGAAAATATGGCAGACACGGCCAAGAGGTGAAGGCCCGGACAACCGCCACGAAACCTAAGCCGGCATATTTTAATTCATGGAACGAAATTCCAGGAGGCCCTCTCTTGAGGCGTAAGGACCCTAATGGCCAATGGGTTGTCCTGCAGGTTGGGAACGAAAAGAGAAAGGCCGGTTGGGATGAATACCCCGACCTGCGCACTCTCAAAGAGCTTCTTCCCACTATTACCGAAGGTGATGTGCCATTGTGGGATGTTCAACGCAGGAAAAATGGTCAGGTGATTATCTCTCCCCAGCATGGCAGGATTCGTTATACAACCATCACGCCCGAAGATTTGAAATACGCCGTAGCTTATCGTGAGGAGAAAGATAAAGATGGCCGGATCCGCGCGGTCAAGCTCGCAGAAGACGAAAAAGACTTTCTGGAAAAGCTGGAGAAGATTCTTAAGAATTATGCCGACGATCACGCATCACAGTCACCGGCTTTGTTTGATGTTGTCTATAAAGTGGATCATGAGATTCTTATAGAGGGGAAGGGCGAGCTTTTAGGCGCTGATTCTGTCGCTGTTATTTCGCCCGAGCATACGCAGATCGATCTTCGCCAGGAAGGCAAGATCGTCGCTTTCCTTGATGCCCAATCGCCTGCCCGTGAATACGTCGCCAAAAAACCAACCGGCGCCCGGCTGGCCGAGCGACGTGGGGACGAGCCTGTCGCGCGTTTTGGCGGGCGGCAGTTAGAAAGAATTTTTACAAAGAAAACCAAAGAAAGAGTCTCGACGTCCAGTTTCGCGGTCGTTTCCCGGTATATCAGGGATCTGAAAAGCAAAAAACCTGATGTCCGCGCTTATGCGGCCTCTGCATTGGGCCAAGCTGATCCAGAGCTCCACAATCGAATTATTCCAGCTCTTAAAACGGCCGTGCGGGATGGGAATCGAGACGTGCGCCGCGAGGCAAAAAATGCGCTTCGGAATCTGCGTTCCGGCGCGCGCCTGGCTTCCAAACAAGATATTGAACCCACCGGTGAGCGATTAGTGGCGATCCGCACGGTGCTGGGTCTGAGTCGCCAGGAATATGCCCACGGTTTGGGAATTTCGTTTGATGAATTACTGCGCTTGGAACAACGTCGCGGCCGCATCCAGCCTGATGTTATGGACAGGGCCGAGGGGATGCTTCGCGCCGAGTCGGGCAGGCGCATGCGTGAAATCCGCACAAGCCTTCTGATGGAGCAAAAGGAACTGGCAGAAGCCTTGGGGTTAAACGTGGGAACCGTTTGGGAATCTGAAAACGGCCGCCGCTTTATTTTACCGCTTGAAATGAAGGCGATGAAAGAGCTCTACCGCCGCGAAGCCGGAAAAAAACTTAAGTTTTTGCGCCGGTTGCTTGGCATGACCCAAACTGAATTAGCGCGTACCTTGAAAAGAGCCCCCTCTTCCGTTACCAGCTGGGAAATGGGTACCTATTCGGTGCCGGAAGAGATCATGCCGGAGGTTCTCAGGCTTTACCGCGCTCGCGCAGGCCGTCGCATTAAATACTTACGCGAGCTTCTCGGGATGCGGCAGGAAGATTTTGGTAAGGAGCTTGGATTTGTGCAAGGAGCGGTCCATGCGTGGGAGATCGGCCGTAATCCCGTTCCATTTATAGTGCTTGAAAAAGCGACGCTTGTTTTTCGCCAGAAGTCCGGCCAGAGACTGCGTCTTCTACGTCAGTTATTGGGCCTCGATCAGAAGGAGTGGGGCAGGCTTTTATGGCCTAGCAAGGCTTTCAACAAATACACGATCCTTAATTGGGAGTGGGGTAAGCACGCGGCCCCTTTTTATATATTAAAAAAGGCCTCGCAACTCTACCGCGCGCAAGCGGGTGACCGGCTCAAGCTCTACCGAGAGGCCTTGGGGCTCGGACAGCGGGAATTGGCCCAGGCGCTGGGCGTGACGCAAGGCGCGGTTTACACGTGGGAAAATAAAGTGCGCCCCGTGCCCTTTGACAAGATGCAGCAAGCGATCGAGGTTTACAAAGCTGAATCGCCCAAAACTCTTTATGCATGGCGTTCGGGGCTTGACATGATGCAGATTGAATTGGCGCAGGCTCTCGGTGTTAAGAGAGAAAGCATCGCAAACTGGGAGAGAGGCCGGCATACCGTTCCGTTGACGGCGATGCGCGGCGTCCGGCAATTGATGGGCGCCCGCCTGGCGCAGGACGTGCAGGATCCTTTGCAAATAGGCGCAAACCTGAAGCGCGACGCCTCTCAAATGATCGCCTGGGCCTGGAAAAAAGTCCTTCAGCATAAAAATATAAATGACCTGGAGAAAGCCTGGAAGCTTCTCGAGATCGCCAACGACCGTCTCGAAGAAGCCAGGAAACTGGTCATAGCTGACCCTCCTGAACTCGCGAGGGTCGAGGCATCGCTCAGAAAGATCGCGCTCATTGCCGACAGCATCGAACAATTCAAAAATGAGGCGGGCCATTTTTCCACCCCGGAGGACTATGCCTATCGTAGAAGTTGTCAGCGGGTCGTAGCTATGTTTAAGAGGATCCAGTCCGGCAGTGTCAATGCGAAGAAAGTGGCTCTTCAAAAACTGACAGCCTGGCAAGACGATCTCGGCGGGCGGCGCAAGATCCGGCTCGGCGAGCGGGTCAACGCTCCTATACAGATCATCATTGGCCATTTGGATTCCGAGCAGATGTATCCGGTATTTAAGGAGGGAGTCATCACGTTTTTTCTCAAGACCTCCTCGGACAATCTAGGTGACGCGGTTTTTCATTTGGCGGTCACCAGCATGCAGTCCAATTCCGATCGAAATATCCACCCGCAATTAGAGCGGTCCATGAGCGCTCTTGCCGCCGAGCTTTTTGCTGAGATCGCCGAAACCGCACTTCGGACGGGTAATAAAAAGGCCCTGAGAACCATTGACCGCGAATTGAAGAGGATCAGGGAAGGCGCTTTTGGTGAGGATCTGCGGAATTCGGCGAGTGAATTGGGGAAGATCTTGCAAGATGCGATGGCCGGCGCCCGGCTGTCCGAGACGGGGCACTCCCTTGCCCCGCCGGACGTGCGCGAACCAATGGGTTCGCGCCTGGCGGACGGGGCGGCGGAAATGACCGACACAGAACTGCTGAGAAAGAAAATTGATGTGCACCTGAAGGCCGAGCCGATACGCCGAGAGGTTGAGCGATTAGTCCTTGAGGTCGTTCTCAACTTTTCCAAAACTGAATGGGAGAAGCCATTGGCGCTGGCGCTGGGCCCGTACAATGAAGATCCCGTCACTTTCAAGATCGAGATCAATAAAGAGGAGACCCGTCTCGACCTTAAGATCCCCGGGTTTGATGATCCCATTCTGATGATCGAGGGAGATCTAAGGCAGAGATTGGAGGTCTTGAAGAGCGAAGAGGGGCGGCACAGGAATTCGGAAGGGGTCCCTCCGCCGGTGCACACGCTCCTCAATATTTCGAAGATCCGAGTGGACATGGCGTTGGATCAAGTCCCATCGGGAAAATATCCGGTGGGGCATGTACTCCCGATAACGGCTTTCGGCGAGGATCCCAAAGAGGCGCAGTTGAAACTTCTGATCGTTCAGCTGGCAGGAGCGCACCGGATCGAGGCCCGCCGGCAGGACCGCTTTTACCTTGAAGGGCTGAGCGCTGAAAAGGCTGTGATCGCGAAAGAGCTCATCCACAAGCACAAGGCCAAAGAATATATTATTCTCAAGGCGCCTGATGAAGACAAGGATTTTAACGGAATGATCGTCCGTTATGTGGCGACGGATGACCTCCAAGAAATCCCATTTCGCGACGACAGGACGCTCTTGTTTCCTCTGGCGGGAATTGAAGCAGATGCGCTCTTGGGATGGTTCGAGGCCATTCCCATCGCGGGAGCGTTGGCGGATGCCTTTGTTTATGATGACAAGGCTCGCAAGATCGATTTCGACAGGACAGATCCGTTGAAATTTCCGGATCCGGCGTTCGGCCTGTATCGCCAAAAATTGTCCAATAAAGAGGGCTTCGATAAAATCATGCTGATGACGATATTGACCCGAAAGATCGAAGATCCCATCCTTTTCACACAGGTCCTGAAACGGTACAGCTTCTTCCTGCCGCTGGCGCAGAAAGTGCCGCTTCACGCGCTGGTCCAGGGCGCTCGCATGGCCATGCGGGCCATCGGGGTCGCCGCTTAAACTATGGTAGAATGCCGCTATGCCTAGATTTTTCATTGACCCAAATTCCATTGAAGGCGACGTCGTGACGCTTAGCCGCGAGGAAAGCCATCACGCTGTTTCCGTGCTAAGGCTCAAAAAAGGCGACGCGGCGGATCTCTTTGACGGCGGGGGAAACCGGTTTGACGGGCGCGTCGTAGATATAAAGGAAGGGAAGATCGTATTTCGCCTGCAGCAGCCCGTTGCCGCTGAGAAATTTACCGCTTCCGCGGTTCAGGTGACGCTTGCCGTTTCGGTGATCAAGCCGGAGCGCATGGACACCTTGGTCCAGAAGGCGGCGGAGCTTGGGGCCTCGGCGATCATCCCTGTTCTTTCAGAGCGGAGCGTCGTGAAGCTATCCGAAGAGCGCTGGGAGGGGAAGGTAAAGCGGTGGCGAAAGATCGCGCTCGAAAGCTGCAAGCAATGCGGCCAGCCCAGCATCCCGGAAGTCAGCGAACCGCGCAAATTAAAAGACGTTTTGGCGGACCCGGGCCGTTATGATAAGATTTTGATTCCGACTTTAGAGGTCCGCGGTGATATACTCGGTAAAACTCTCGGTTTGTCAGAGGCGGGCGGCAGGATCCTCGTCCTGATCGGGCCTGAGGGGGATTTCACGGCAAAAGAGGTGGAGTTTGCGGTGGCCCGGGGGGCGCTTCCGGTGAGCCTGGGGCCTCTGGTCTTGCGGAGCGAGACAGCCGCTCTTTATCTTTTATCCGTGTTAAACTTCTATTATAGGGAAGTGGCGCCTCAGAAAGACGCCCGGAGGAGCTCATGAAAAAGCTCGCGGGTTTGGCACTGTTGCTTTGGTTGTGCGCGGGTTCTTTGCCGCTTTTGGCCGAAGAGACGACGAAGAAAGTCGACCTCGACGGGGACGGGTATACGGAGACCCGGCTTTTCTATGAGGGCAAAATGATCGCAAAGGCCCTCATCGACATGAACGGGGACGGCAAGACGGACGGCACGATCTTTTATAAGAACGGTTTTCGCGAATCCGCCGAGCGTGAC
>CAZBAY010000041.1:0-1930 GCA_964489945.1 uncultured Planctomycetia bacterium | reverse complement strand
TGGCGGTGAGCGCCGCAGCGGGCGCAAAGGACCTCGATCCTCTCCATGCCTTGACTGCGGTCTTTTTGGAGCTCGACATTGGCTTTCACCATCGGGTCCCAAAAGCTGGGCCACCCGGTGCCGGAGTCAAATTTGGTATCTGAGGCAAAAAGCTCATTCCCGCAGGCCACGCATTTGTAAACACCCTTTTCCTTGTTGTGAACGAATTTGCCGGTGAACGGCCTCTCCGTTCCCTTGAGAAAACAGATCTCATACTGGTCAGGCGTCAGTTCTTTCTTCCATTCCGCGTCGGTTTTACGTATCTTTTCCATGGCAAACCCCTCCCCCGCCTCCAGCGCGCAAAAAACCGCGATGATCCCGATGATCCATGCCTTTTTCATGTTTCATTTCCTTTCAAAAAACCGGTCGATGCTACAGGCGGAGGCGTCCGCCGCCCTTAAGAAAAGTATACCTAAAATAACCCAAAGAACAGCGTCCATCGCGAGCACCTGTTTGAGCGTCAAAGTCACGGGCGATTCCCCGAAACAGCCGCAGTCCTCGATAGGGAGCTTCCGGATGATCGCCGAAGCGACCACCGCGAAGAACGCGGTATTCATCAGCCAAAGTGCCCCCGCCGAAAGGCGGGTCCACAACCCTTTCAGAAGGAACGCACCCAAAATGAGCTCCACCCACGGAAGCCCGATCGCGGCCGCCTTCGCGGCCTCGCCGCTCACGATCTTGTAGCTGTGGATCACCGCCAGGAAATTCTGATAAGGCTCGATGAGCTTCGTGAATCCGCTCGCGATAAAAAGCGCTCCCGCCGCGACGCGGAGCAAAAATAAAACCCAGGTCACGAGGCTTCCTTTCCGGCTTCGCCGAAGTGCTTCTCGAGCTCCGCTTTCAGGGGGTCGGGGCCGACGACCATCCTGCCATTAAGATAAAAAGTCGGCGTCAGCTTTACTCCCATCGCGATGGCCTTGTCTTTCTCGTCCACCACCGCCTGCTTCACGGAAGGATCGGCGAGACATTTGGCGAGTTTTCCGGCATCCACTCCCGCCTCTCTCGCGATGTTTTCAAAAACAGCGTCGATCTCGGCGTCGGGAAGCACGCTCCAACGTTCCTGCTCCCGCAGGATCGCTTCATGGAACGGCCAGAATTTCCCCTGCCGCGCGGCGCATTCCGCGTAGAGAGAAGCTTTCAGCGCGTGGCGATGCGATGTCACCGATGGACGGAAGCGGACCTGAAGATAGATCTTTCCCGGGTGCCGCGAAATGAAATCACTGAGGATCCCGGAACCGGTCTTGCAGCTCGAGCACTGGTAATCCAGATACTCGACGATCCAAAGGTCGGCGGTCGGCTCGCCCTTGGAACGAAGAAAATCGCGCTCCTTCGCGTCAAAGCCGGCCTGAGGGCCAAGAAAGTGGCGTCCCGCTAATACGGCACCCACACAAAACAGAACAAGGACTAAACCGGCGAGAATCTTTTTCATTTAAGGACCGAAAATTCACAGCCGGCGATCAGACCGCCGCTTACCCACCAGGAAAACCACGCAGCAACGGGAAGCGTTTCCCCTCCCTCAACGTCGGCCAACGCCTCGCAGGCCTCCCCTAAACTTTTCCCGGCCAGAAGCGCTTCAAGCAGGCGAACCTGGTTCTCGTCAACGAGCTCGCACCGCACTTCAAGACCGCTCCGGCCGATCAAAACACACTCGGGGCGTGAAGTGTCGATCTTCGCTTTTTCAGGATCCTCTTTCCGAGCGCGCCAAATAGTGAGGACCGGCCAGGCCGAGGAGACGAGCCGCGCGGAGGGTTGAAAACGGACCCTCGCCCCCTCCCACTCCTCAAGCGGAATACCGGCGATCTTGTCCGGCGAAAGAGGCGGGCCGTCAAACGCGTGAAACGCCTCCCAGATGGCCCATTCGAGCCTCGACAGGTCCGCGAGGAACGGAAAA
>CAZBAY010000040.1:0-6789 GCA_964489945.1 uncultured Planctomycetia bacterium | reverse complement strand
ATCCTCAGGAAAGTTGCTCTCGCCATCCTCATCCAGGGGGCGCGGATGGCTTTAAGGGCGGTGGGAGGCGCTGCGTAAAGCAGTTCTCCCGGGATCGGCCCGCCCAAACCCTCAGCGGTGAACCCGCTGGGGGTTTCCTTTTTTGTAGTATAATAAATGACTTATGCCTGACGAGAAATCCCTGAAAATACTCCATCTCACGACGCATCTCAATATCGGCGGGATCACGAGCTACCTCTCTATCGCGGGCGGGGAAATGATCAAGCGCGGGCACGATATTTCCATTGTTTCCGGCGGGGGAGACATGGAAGAGGCTCTCGCCGCGAAAAATATCAGCGTCTACCGCCTGCCGATACGCACGAAAAGTGAGCTGAGCCCAAAGCTCTGGTTCGCCCTGCCGAGGCTCGTGCGGTTCGTGAAGAAAGAAAAATTTGATCTGATCCACGCCCACACGCGTGTGACGCAGGTTTTGGCGAGCTGGGTGTCTTTTTGGACAAAAGTCCCTTTCATGTCGACGGCCCATGGCTACTACAAGCCGCGATTCGGGAGGCGCGTTTTCAAGTGTTGGGGCCGGCGCGTCGTCGCGATCAGCCCGCTCGTGGCCGAGGAACTCGAAAAGTCCCATAAAGTGCCAAAGTCGAAGATCCGGATCGTTTTCAACGCGATCGATATGCCTGAATACCGGAAAAAAATTCTAGAAAAAAATCCCGAATCGATCCGCAAAGAGCTCGGCATCGATGGAGGCGCGTTCGTCATTGGGTCGATCTCGCGCCTGGTGCGCGACAAGGGGCATGAGTATCTTGTTGAGGCCGTTTCGAGGCTCGCCAAGAAGCATCCCAACGTATTTCTTGTGATCTGCGGCGACGGACGAGAAAAAAAGCGCCTCGAAGAGTTGATCGGCAAGAACGGTCTGAGGAACCGCGCCAAACTCATCCCTTCCCATCCGGACATCACCGGCATTTTTTCGATCCTGGATGTATTCGCGCATCCGGCGACGTTCCGCGAAGGTTTTGGCCTGACGCTTCTGGAAGCGATGGCCGCGAAAATTCCGGTCGTCGCTTCGAATATCTGGGCGATCAACTCTATCATCCGCAACCGCGTGAACGGATTTTTGGTCCAGCCAAAAGACGCGAAGGAGCTTGCGGACACGCTTTCCTTTATTATCGAGAATCAGGAGATCTCGGGCTCCATCGCGAACAATGGGTTCGAGATGGCGTCGCGGGATTATTCGGTGGACCGGATGGCAAGCGAAATGGAAACCGTCTATGAGGAGGTCTTGAGTGAAACTCGAAGGTCTTAACATTGTTTTTTTTGAAAGCCGCCTAGCGGACACGATGGGGGAGCTTATCGCTCTCCACGGGGGAAAGCCCGTTTCGGCGCCAGCCCTTAAGGAAGTCCCTCTCGGAGAAAATCCGGAAGCGCTCGTCTACGGCGAAAAACTTTTCAAACACGAGATCGAGGTCATGATCTTTCTTACCGGTGTCGGGACACGCGCACTTTTGCAGGTGTTGGAAACAAAATATAAAAAGGAGGACATCGTCGAAGCGTGGCGGAAACTTCCCATCGTCGCGCGGGGCCCGAAGCCCATCCGCGTTTTGAACGAGCTCAAAGTCCCCGTGACGATCGCCGTGCCCGAGCCCAACACCTGGCACGAGCTTTTGGATTCGCTCGACAAAAATAAGGAAAAAATTCCGGTAAAGGGCCGCGTCGTGGCCGTTCAGGAGTACGGCGTGCCTAACGAAGAGCTCTATAAAGGTTTAAAAGAAAGGGGAGCGAACGCATTGCGCGTGCCGGTGTACCGCTGGGCGCTTCCCGACCACCTCGAGCCATTGCAAAAGGCCATCCACGACATCGCGGACGGGAAAATGCAAGTGGCGGTTTTCACGACGGCCGTGCAGATGTCTCACGTGATGAAACTCGCGACAGAAATGGGGCTTGAGGAAAAATTGAAAAAGGCTTTCGCGAAAATGGCCGTCGCTTCCGTCGGTCCCGACTGCACCGAAGCTTTGAGATCATTCGGGATAGCCGTTGACATCCAACCAGTGAGCCCAAAAATGGGCCCGCTCGTCCTCGAGGTCGCCCATTCCGCTAAACGCGTGTTAGAAGGTAAGAAATGAATTCAGATGGGCTCCAGCAGGCGGCAGGACCCGTTCGCCAAGAGTCCAACGTATTTCTTAAAGCTTGTCGGCGCGAGCCGGTGCCCTATACGCCCATTTGGCTGATGCGCCAGGCGGGGCGGTACATGAAGGAATACCGCGAGCTTCGCGAAAAAACCCCTTTCCTTGAGATCTGCAAAAATAAGGACCTCGCCGCCGAGATCACTGTGATGGCGCAGGAAAAGATCAAGGCGGACGCGGCGATCATTTTCGCCGATATTCTCTTGATCCTCGAGCCGATGGGGTTGGGTCTCCAATTTGTCAAAGGCGACGGCCCTTCGGTGAGGAGGCTCGAAAGCGCGGCCGACGTTGAAAAAATTCCAGAAATCGACCCGAAAGAGTCCCTTTCATTCGTCATGAACGCGATCCGCCAGGCCCGGCAGTCGCTCCAGCCTCACGTTCCGCTCATCGGTTTCGCCGGAGCGCCTTTCACCATCGCGTCTTACATGATCGAAGGGGGGCCTTCGAAACATTTTGAGCGCACGAAAACGTGGATGCGCGAGGAAACGGCCTCGTGGAAAACGCTGATGGTCAAACTCACGCGCGCGACGATCAAATATTTAAATGCCCAGATCGAAGCGGGCGCCCAGGCGGTCCAGCTTTTTGACAGTTGGGTGGGGTGCCTGAGGCCCGAGGAGTATCGCACGTTCGTTTTACCGTATTCCCAGCACGTGATCCTGGGACTAAAGGGGAAGGTCCCTGTGATCCATTTTGGCACGGGAACGGACCGGTTTTTGGAGCTCATGAGCCAGGCGGGGGGCGAGGTGATCGGCGTGGACCACGGCGTGAAGCTCGAGGAGGCCTGGAAGCGTATCGGGCATGAAAAAGCAATTCAGGGAAATTTAAATCCGAAGGCCCTTTTGGGTTCCGTCCAGGGGATCAAGGCGGAGGTCCAGCGGATATTAAAGGAAGCGGGCGGCCGTCCCGGGCATATTTTCAATCTCGGCCACGGCGTGCTTCCCGAAACGCCCGTCGAGAATGTCATCGCATTGGTGGACATGGTCCATGAAATGAGCCGGAAATGAAGGAGGCGGCGTTCTTGATCGGTTTCGGCGGGCCGACGCGCTCCGAAGAGGTGAGGCCCTTTCTGCAAAGCGTCCTTCAGGGGGTTAGGGTTCCGCCGGAGCGTTTCGAAACGGTCCTTAAACATTACGACGCGTTGGGTGGAAGATCGCCCTACAATTCGATGGCTTACGCGCAGAGAGACGCGCTCGCGAAATGGTTCAAGGAAAAAGGCGCCGACCTGCCGGTTTACGCTGGATTTCGTCATTCTTCGCCTGGGTTCAAGGACGTTTTTTTGGAATTAAAAAAAAATGGAATTGAAAAAGTGATCGGCCTCGTCCTTTCGCCTCTGCGATCCTACGCCAGTTTCGGAAAATACATGGAAAAAGTAGAAGAGGCTCAAAAAGAAGCGGACGCGCTTTCGATCAGCCTGGACACCACCGATCCCTTTTACAATAATTCTCATTTTCTAGCCGCCCAGGCCGGTCAAGTCGAAGCAGTTTTGCGGAGGGTCGGCCCGGATGGGCCCGAGAGGACCGTTTTTATATTCTCCGCGCATTCGATCCCCTCCAAAATGTCGGACGAGAGCGGTTATGCCGCGCAGTTCTCAGAGGCCGCTTCGGCCGTCGCGCGCGGCCTCGGATTAAAACACTGGGAATGTGCCTACCAAAGCCGCAGCGGGGATCCGCGAGAGCCCTGGCTCGGGCCCGATGTGAAGGAAGCCGTCCAGAAGATCGACCGCAAGCTTTTCAAAGACGTAGTGGTGGTCCCCATTGGTTTTGTCAGCGACAACGCGGAAGTCCTGTACGACCTGGATATCGAATTGAAGGGGATCGTGACAGGCCTGGGGCTTGAGTATTTCAGGGCGTCGACGGTCATGGATCATCCGAGATTTATTGAAATGATGGGTGAACAAATATTACTGTCATTGCGAGGAGTCACGAAGTGACTGAGAAACAGCCTCCCCAACCCAAGCGAGTGGTGGTGGTCGGCGGCGGGATCACGGGTTTGGCGTGCGCGAATCGTTTGCTCGAACTGGCGAAGGAAAATGGCACACGGATCGACCTGAGCCTTTTCGAGGCCGCTCCGAGGCTCGGCGGGATCTTTGAGACCGAAAAAAAAGAGGGTTTCCTTCTCGAAAAAGGCCCCGATTCCTTTATTTCCGAGAAACCAGCGGCGCTCAGCCTCGCCAAACGGCTCGGCCTTGAAAAAGAGATCATCGGGACGCGGAACGAGCATCGGCGGAGTTTTGTGGCCCGGAACGGAAGTCTGATACCGCTCCCGGAAGGATTTTATCTCATCGCGCCCACGCGGGTAAGACCGTTCCTGAAGTCCCCGCTTCTTTCCTGGTCCGGAAAATTAAGAGTATTATCCGAGATGGCTATTCCCGCGCGACGCGGCAATCACGACGAAAGCGTCGGCGCCTTTGTCCGCCGGCGTTTCGGACAGGAGGCCCTTGAGCGGGTCGGACAGCCGATGCTGGCCGGCATTTACACCGGCGATCCCGAGCTCCTCAGCCTTTCGGCGACGATGCCGCGGTTCCGGGAGCTTGAGACGCGATACGGGAGCGTCATCCGGGGCCTCGTCGCCGAAGCGAAGAAAAAAAATGAAAACCTGAACGGCATCAGCGGCCCGCGCTACGGGCTTTTTTTAACATTCAGGAACGGCATCGAGACGCTGACAAGGGAACTGGCCCGCAGACTTCCCGAGGGATCCGTGAAATTAAGCTCCGAGATCAAGGACGTTTCCTACAACTGGGCGAAAGGGAAGTGGAGGCTTCTGGCTGATCACGGCGAAACGGAGGCGGACGCGGTCTGTTTCGCTGTTTCGGCCTCCGCGGCGGGCCGGCTTCTGGCCAAAACCTCCAAAAAGCTTTCCGGCCAGCTTTCCTCTTTGGTCTATGAGTCAGTCACGACTATTAATTACGCTTTTCGCCGCAAAGAGATCGCCCATGCGCTCGACGGTTTCGGGTTTGTCGTTCCCCGTACGGAGCAGAGTCCGCTCATCGCCTGCGGGTTCCTCAGCCAGAAATTCGAGGGCCGCGCGCCGGAGGGATACGCACTTATGCGGGCGTTCGTCGGCGGGGCTTTCGGGAAAAAATTCCTCGAGCTTGAGGACAATACGCTGAGAGAGATCATCCGCAAGGAGCTTTCCAATATTCTTGGGATCGGGGGCGATCCGCTTTTCGCGGTCGTTCGGCGGCACCGGAACTCGATGGTCCAGTACCGGCTGGGGCATTTCGACTGGGTGTCAAAAGTACGGAGCGAGCTCAAAGAATTCAGGGGTTTGCATCTGGCGGGCCCCGCGTTCAAAGGCGCGGGTATTTCCGACTGTATCGAGGACGCCGAGGAGCAGGCGACCCACATTTTTGAAAAACTTCGAAATTAGGGTAGAGAAGACCGCCTTCGGCGGCGACGGTGTGGGATCTTTGGAGGGCAAGACCTGCTTTATCGAAGGCGCCCTTCCCGGCGAGACCGTCATCGCGCAACTTCTTCAGGATAAAAAGAATTTCCTCCGCGCCAAAGCCATCAAGGTCCTTGAGCCGTCACCTTTTCGCGTCGCTCCGCCTTGCCCGTATCTTGAATCCTGCGGCGGCTGTCAGTACCAGCATGTCACCTACCACGAAGAGCTTCGCATCAAAGAATCCCAGGTCCGCGAGATCATGGACCGCGCGCTCGGTTTGGCCGGGATCGTCGAGCCGATCCAGTATACCGAGAAAGAGTATGGCTACCGCAACAGCGTCACGCTTCACCGCAGCGCTAAAGGCGACAAGCCTCAGCCGCTCGGCTTTATCGGCCGGGACAATAAAACGGTCGTCGCGATAAAGAACTGTCTTTTGGCGGACGAAGGGCTCCGTCCCATTTTCGGATTAAAATTCCGCCTTCAAAAAAAAGAGGAACGGGCCACGTTCCGTCTCTCAGAAAAAGGCGAGATCGTTTCCGGCGAGTCCGACCTTTTTTCCCGCATCCGTCTCGGCGGCGAGGTGCTTTTGTCGCATTCAAAGGGATTTTTTCAGAATAATCTCGCCGTGACGGCACTTCTCGTCAAGCAGGTCGGGGAATGGGTCGAAAAGATCCAACCTGACATTTTTTTCGATCTCTACGCCGGCGCGGGGACGTTCTCGCTTCTTTCGGCAAGAAATGTCCCGCGCGCCGTCTGCGTCGAAGAGGCGAAGGAAAGCCTTGAGGCCCTGCGCATGAACGCCGCCGAAAGGGGAAGGAAAGAATTCCGGGTCATCCAGGCCCGCGCGGAATCGGTATTTCCTTCGCTTTTTCCGGACGAAAAAGGGGGCTCCGCGATGATCTGCCTGGACCCTCCGCGGCGCGGGATCGAGCCAAAGCTCGCCGAATGTCTTTCAAAAGCTGGCGCAGTGGCGATCGTTTATGTCTCCTGTGACCCGGTGACTCTCGCGCGGGACCTCAAGATCATCTTAAAGGAAGGGCTTTACGCGGCGGAAAAGATCGTTCCCTTCGACATGTTCCCGCGCACGAAGCATATTGAAACGGCTGTGTTTTTAAAAGCCGTATGATAGAATGCTTGCACGGTGAGGGAATAAAATGAATCAAATTTGGCTTTGGGTCGGGTTCAATGTGTTCGTCATCGCGATGCTGGCGCTCGACCTCGGCGTCTT
>CAZBAY010000039.1:0-7116 GCA_964489945.1 uncultured Planctomycetia bacterium | reverse complement strand
ACGCTGGGAGACAACACCACCACGACCCGACTCACCCCCATCAAAGTCCTCTCCGGCGCTCAAGGAGGAGGGACGTATCTCACAGGCATCTCCCAGATTGCGGGGGGCGATTTTTACTCCCTCGCCTTAAAAAGTGATGGTTCTGAAGTGTATGCGTGGGGATATAATCCAGAAGGCACACTCGGAGACGGTACTACCACCAATCGACTCACCCCCATCAAAGTCCTCTCCGGCGCCCAAGGAGGGGGAACGTATCTTACCGACATCTCCCGGATCGTAGGGGACGATAGTCACTCCCTTGCCTTAAAAAGTGATGGTTCAGAAGTGTATGCGTGGGGAAATAATCAATACGGTGAATTGGGAGACAACACCACCACGGATCGACTCACCCCCATCAAAGTTCTAGGTGGTAACGGCCCTACTCTCGGCAATCCCTTTGTCCTAGAAGGGATCCTCGATGCCCAAACCTCTCTTTTCAAGTATTCAGGCTTTACCGGAGGCGGCGTCCAGTCAAGCTTTGCTACTGCGGCGACCTATTATGATTTAGAGTTCGATCGTACCCTTGAAACTTTTATTCTCAATGGCCCCATCGTTACCTTAAGAAACCTCACCATCACAAACGGCATACTGGATGTGAGCGCCTCAAACTATCTCATCACCATCGGCGGCAGCTTTTTAGTGAACGGCGGCACTTTTAACCATGGTATGGGTGAGGTGATTTTTGACTCGCCAGCCACGGCTACCATCAACGCTCCCGGCATTGGCGGAAGCCTTAATTTCTGGGATTTCACTTCTGTGACCCCTGGCAAGACTTTGCTCTTCACGGCTGGGGACACGTTCAATATTTTGGCACCAACGACCTGGACGGTCACCGGCGCGTCCGGAAATTTGATCAATCTCTCGAGCACCGATCCCGGTGTCCAGTGGTTCGTCAATCCCACAGCCTTTGACGGTAATCCCACGAGTGTCAATGTGTCGTTCGTGAATGTATCGGACTCCGTGAACCTTCAAACGATCTTTATCAATCCTCCCGATTCCGTGGACGGAGGCAATACGGTGAGATGGTTTCCGGCCATCCTGCCGCCGAACGATATTCCCGATACCGATCCCGCGATCGATCCTTTCTTCACACCGGAGGGTGGGATTCCCTCCTCAGTAGCCGGGGGTAACGAGGAGGCTTTTTCCGATCCCTGTTTGGACACGCCTTTCCGCAAACAACCGGGTTACAGGCCTTGTAAGGAAATCCTGCAGGAAGAGGACCCTGGGGTGGGCCCGTTTACTTACGTCTGGGTGGATGAGGGTGTCGTCGACGTCGATAGCCATCTCCTGTACGAGGGTGAAAGCATCCGGGTGAGCAAAGACGGTAAAGTAAGCCTGGAAATGAGGGCTTTATACGTGACGCATGCCGAAGGGATCAATGTGATGCGGGCCAATATTCACACGCCCTTGAGAAAGTTTAAGCTGAGGGAGGTTCCCGCCGACATCATCGCTTCGAAAACCGAGAAGGAGGTCTATGCTTTGTTTCCCAAGACGAATAAACTCTCCATCATCAATAGCCGCTTTATTCAGGGCCAGGGAAATATCTTCGGCGTGGGTCAAGGGGCTTCGAAAGTAATTTTAAGTCATGACCAAAAAACGGCTTATGTGTCAAATGCTTCAGGCGATCGTATTTACGTGATGGATCTGGGATCGAGGACAATCCTAAAAGCCATTGCGACGGGTTCTTCGCCTTCCCATATGGCCGTGACCCAGGATAATTCTACGCTTTTCGTGGTGAATGAGCTTGACCGGTCTATATCCAAGATCAATGTGCAAAGCGGCCAAGAGGAACTATTCGTACCGGTGGGGCAGTTGCCCTATGCGCTCTTGCTCTCAAAAGACAACCGGGAACTTTTCGTGACGGATTCCCTAGACAATAAAGTTTACATTCTTGATCCAATGACCTTGAAAATCATCGGTCACATAGAAGTGGGCCATACGCCGCGCGCGATCGAGATGGATCAAGAGGGCAAAACGATTTTCGTGTCCAACGCCGGGAGCGACACCCTGTCGATGATCGATGTCCAAACCAAGAAAGAAATCGCTCAGATCAAGGTAGGGAAGCGGCCGTCGGGGATCGCGATCTTGCCGGAAGGGAAAAAACTTTACGTCGCCAATCAGCTGTCGGGGGACCTTTCGCTCGTCGATATTGAACTTAAAAATGTACTGCAGAGCATCCCCGTCGGAACGGCCCCGGACCAGATCACGATCAGCACTCCGCGGAAGCGATCCTCTTAAATAGAGAGTTGATCTCTAGAAGCCCGCGCGTAACGCCAGGTGCGTCTGCCACTGGTCCTCGTCGGTGGACTTGTCGCCGAGAGGCCAAGCGACGTCGAGTTGCAAAGAAAACGTTTTTCCCATATCCACCCGCACCCCAAATCCCGTTCCTAGAAGGAAGCGGTCTTTCACCTCTTGCTCAAAGGCACGCTCGCGGAAGTAGGTTTTTCCGCCGTCCACAAATCCCACCCAGCGGACCGTGTCATGCCATTTCCTTTTTTGGAAAGGCACTTCCCAGGTTTTGGGGAGAAAAAAAGAGGGAATGTTGAGCTCGGCGGAAAAGTTGTAGCCGGTGTCGCCGACCGAATCCGATTCCGGATAGCCGCGTACCGTATAGGCGCCGCCGAGGCGGAACTGCTCCGGAGAGGGGAGGTTGTCGGGAGAAAGCTGGACGCCGCCGCGGAGGAGCAGGAAAGAGGCCCAGGGCAAGCGCTGGAGCCGCGCGAGATTGGCGGTGTAATAAATAAATTCTCCGCCGGCGTTGGGGCGCGAGGCGTTTTCGTCCACTTCGCTGTTCGAGCCCAAAAAGTCCGGGATCCCCCAATGGAAGTCGCCGTTCAAAAATGTCCTTCCGCGCGGGTCCTGCCAGGTGAACCTCGGCCCGGTCCTTAGAACACGCAGGCGGTCGAAACTGGTCTTTAGGTCGTCGATCAGCGTTTTTGAGTCCTTAAACTCAAATCCGGCGTAGAGGTCAAACGTGAACGCGGGTGTTTGCACGATCGACTGGGTCAGCCCCGGGGCCATGAATAGCGATTCGCCCTCCACTTCGAAACGGGCGAGGTGTTTCACCAGCATGCTATGGGTGGCGCTTCCGTCGAAGTGGAGCTGGGTCCGTGTTTCATCCATGGGAAGCATGTAATTCCACGCGCCCCCGCCAAAAGCGCTTTCTTCCGCGAAAGAATAGGTCGCGTTCAAAATATCGCCTTGGCCCAGAAGGTTGTTATGGTCCAGGTGGGCCAGCTGGCGGGAACGGTGAGTGAGCTTCGTACCGCGGTTATTGAATTCGTATGAAAGATGAAGTGGAAAGGTTTCCTCCGCTTTCAAAATGACGTCCGACGTGCCAGGTTTTTCCCCCGCGATGAGATAGGCCCGCGCCTTCCGGTCCGGTCTTTGGTTGAAAAAGTAGAGGCTGTTCTCGAGATCAGAGTACCGGAAGGGTTTGTCCTTGGGGAGCCGGATGGCCCGCGTATAAAGGCGCGACCCGAAGAATTTATTGCCTTCCACCCAGACGCGGTCGACCAACCCTTCCAGGATCCGGATCGTTACCGCATCATCGACGATCTGCTGGGGAGGCAGATAAGCGCGGCTGGTAATGTAGCCGTTCAGGCGGTAGTGATTGGTGATCTGCTTGACCAGTTTTTTTAGATCGAGGAAGGAGGTTTCGCGGCTGAGGAAACTGGCTGTGGATTTTTCAAGATCCTTTTCAGAAAAGATCGTGTTGCCCTCGAGCTTTATTTTCTTGAGAACAAAGAAGGGGCCCTTATCCTCAATGGCCTCCTCCTCTTTCTCCTTTTCAGCGACGATCTCGGGTTTCTCCACGAATTTCAGGGCTTCCCGTTCTCTCTCGCGGGCAAAGGTCTCGGCAGGAGAGGTCGTTTCGCGGGCAGCCGCTTGCGTGGTTTCGTCCGCCGCCCAGAGTGTCCGGGAGGCGAACGCACCGCCTAAAGCGAGCATTGCGACAATAAGGAGAAACTTACGCGTCATGTGGAAAATGATAGCATAGATCGCCTGTGTTATAATCAAAAATCAGAGAGGAGGACGCAATGTCCAGGATCACGGTTTACCAGAAGCCCACCTGCACGACCTGCCGGGAGGTATACAAAGCGCTCCAGGAAAGCGGCGTGGATTTTAAGGACGTCAATTACTACACGGACCGCCTGTCCAAGGCTAAATTAAAAGAGTTGATCCAAAAAATGGGGATCAAGGCCGCCGAGCTTTTGCGGACGAAAGAGGAGATCTACAAAACGTTGAAGCTCGCCGAGAAAAAACTGACGGACGGCGAGATCGTGGACCTCATGCTCAAATACCCCGACCTCATCCAGCGCCCCATCGTCGAAAAGGGGGAGAAGGCCATCCTCGCCCGCCCCGCCGAACGCCTCAAGGAAATCCTCTAGAAAATCGTTGATTAAATAAGGGGTGGGCGATAAACTCTAACTTTGATTTTCCCACCAAGTTTAAGCCGAGGTAGCTCAGTGGTAGAGCGCTGCCCTGAAAAGGCAGGCGTGGGCAGTTCGATTCTGCCCCTCGGCACCATTCTTACCTGTCGAACTCAGCTTCCAAGCTGGGTTCGGCAGGTTCGGACGGCCCTCGCGGATTCTCGCCGCCATCTTGCCTGACTCCGCTTGAAAATTCGACTCCACCAGAACAGGTGATGTATCTCGAAGTGATATAAGGACTTCCAAAGAGTCCTTTCTGTAAGTTAAGCGCTCAATCCTTTTTCTCAAGATCAGACACTTCTCGATTTGGGTTTTGTCTTGCAGGCCATTTTTGAAGTCCATCAGTACCTGCTGGACACATGCTTCGATGTTTTTAACGTCCTCAGAGCTGGGTTCGATTCTGCTCCGACCGGGTGTTTCATAAGCCAATTTGAAGGCTAAACTCTGGATATACTGGCTATCTTTGGATATCCTTGAGAGGTTCTCAATAAGGAGCGTTTCAAGCCGCTCGGCGTTTACTTCCCGAATATTGCAGGAATGTTTTCCTTCTTTGACTACCCGATAACAGCGGTAGTAGTAATAACGTCTCTTGGGTTTATTTGCATGGCTTGGATTCATCCGGGAGCCGCAGTCGGAGCAGTGAATTAACCCCGCCACTAGGTATTCTTTATTTAGTTTTTTCTTAATTACTTTTTCTTTGGTCATTTTTTGGGCTTCCTCGAATAAATCTTTTGATATGATCGCCTCGTGCTGTCCGGGATAAGTTTTCTTGTTCCAAAGCACTTGGCCGGTGTAGACGGGGTTCCTTAAGATTTCAGCTACGCCGCAGATAGAAAAGGGCTTGCCGGTCCGAGGTCCTCGCAAGTCGTGCTTTTTGGCGATCTGCCACGCTTTAATCAACGATCCCGTCGCAATGAATTCCTCAAATATCTCCCGTACGATTTTTGCCTTATCCTTATTAACAAAAAGCTTTTTATCCGCCGAGTGGTAGCCGAGTGGCGTGCAGCCGCCGTTTTTCATGCCGCGTTCGGCGCGTTGCAATAATTTGTCTCTTGTCCGCTCCGAGGTCATTTCACGCTCGAACTGGGCAAAGGTGAGCATGATGTTGCGTAACAGTCGTCCCGAAGGGCTCGAGGTGTCAAATCGTTCAGTAACCGACACAAATGACACACCATGCTTTTCAAAGAATTCAATCAGTGCATAGAAGTCCCTGGACGAGCGGGTGAGCCGGTCGATCTTGTAGGTTAAGACTTCCTGGATTTTTCCTTGAGTGATGTCGTTCAGTAATTCTTTCAAAGCCGGTCTGTCAAGATTCGACCCAGTGAAGCCGGGGTCTGAATATTCCTTATAAACTTCCAAACCTTCCTGACTTTTGACGTAGGAGAGGATTTTATCTCTTTGGGCCTCGCAGGAATTGTATTCCACCTCGGCTTGCATGGCCGTTGAAACTCTCGTATAAATCACGCAGTTTTTCATTGAGATTTCTCCTTATGCTCTGTTATTGTGGATTTCATCCAGATGGGCTGGATTACTTGAGCATAAAAATGTGGTAGGGCCCAATGCTCGTAAAGCGACTAAGGTAATTTACCTTGAAAGTGGTCTTGTTTGCAACTAAGATTTGATCGGGTGGGCGTCATATGAAAAAAGGAATAGACCGAAACTCTATTGAAGAAATTCACCTAGATTTATTTAATAATGCAATAGATTTCTTGACCGCTGCTGTTTCGTATTATTGTCAGTCTACATCTAAGAAATCCGGCGCTAAGAAAAATCTCAAGTATGCGATTTTACATCTCTGGAGCTCAATAGAACTTTTGCTTAAAGAATCTCTGCGAAGAATTCATGAATGTTTAATTTTTTCATTTAATGAAGATATTTTTAATGAATCATTCGATGTAGTAAAAGGGGGAATAAAATATGTCGGAATAAATTCAAACAACAATTTTAAAACAATAGATTTTGAAACTTCTTTAAAAAGGCTTAAAAATTTTCGGGGATATGAGATAGCTGATAATAAAGCTAAGCTGATGGCATTAAAAAACAAACGGAATCAAATTGAGCATGCTCATATAAAAATTTCAAATAGCGAGGCAGTCGCTTTATTTGGTGGAGGAGTATCATTTATTCTTTACTTTATTAGGGAAATTTTAAAGGAAAACCCAGAAGATTTTTTTGAACATGAGGACTGGAAAGAATTAATCCAAATTAAAGATGTTTATGATGATCTTAAGTCTCATGTTGAGAAGTTATTATCGAAAATCAATTACGAAGCAAGAAAAGATGGGAGTACTCAAGAAGTGGGCTATGATTGCCCGGAATGTGGGGAGAAGGCCATTATCATCGATGAGAAATATATCAAATATAGCGATAATGATACTGTCATGAGTACGAAATGTCATATATGTTCTCACGAAGTTTCTTTAGTTATTTGTTCTAGTTGCAAGAATATTTACTTAGAGGATGATTTTGGACTTAGTTATGATGCAGATGCAGAAACTTATACATGCGAAAATTGTGAAAATGATCATTGGTATGCGGTTATGAAAGATGATTAATAGGCAAGATGGCGGCGAGAATCCGCGAGGGCCGTCCGAACCTGCCGAACCCAGCTTGGAAGCTGAGTTCGACAGGTAAGAATGGTGCC
>CAZBAY010000038.1:0-13012 GCA_964489945.1 uncultured Planctomycetia bacterium | reverse complement strand
CAACCTGATCCTCGGGGAGATGAAAATGCCGGAACTCCTTCAATACAACGCGACGCCTGAGAAGATCGCGGACACAGCAGCCGCCATTTTGAAGGATGACAAGCGGTCGTCGCGGATGAAGGAAGATCTGGAGAAAGTCTCTTTGAAACTTGGGGAACCGGGCGCCTCGAAACGCGCCGCGGAAGAAGTGTTGAAGGTCCTGGGCGAAAAAACTAAAGGACCGGCAGGTACTCTTTCAGCTCGTAATTCGTGATCTCCGCGCAGTAATTCTCCCACTCGATCTTCTTGTCCTCGATCAACGAGTGGAAAATGTGCTCTCCGAGCGTGTCTTTCAAAAATTTACTTCCCTCGGCTAACGCGATCGCTTCGCCCAGATTCCGCGGCAGCGACCCGACCCCCCCTTTTTTCAAGTCAGCGGCGGTGATCCCGTTCGTGCCGTTTCGCTCTATCGGTTCGGGTAAGGGGGTTTGATTTTTAATGCCTTCAAGGCCGGCGGCAAGCATCACGGCAAACACGAGGTATGGGTTGCAGGAAGCGTCCGGCTGGCGAAGCTCAACTCTCACGGATTTCTCATGCCCCGGCTTGTAAGCCGGTACGCGAACGAGCGCCGCGGGATTCCTTTTGGCCCAGTAAATATTCACGGGCGCCTCATAACCGGGCGTGAGCCGCTTGTAGGAGTTCACCCACTGATTGGTCACGAGGCTGATCTCGCGGGCGCGCTTTAAAAGACCCGCGATATAGTGTTTGGCGGTTTTGGACAGGTGGTTCTTGTCGCTTTTATCGTAAAAGGCGTTTTTGTCCCCCTTGAAGAGGGACTGATGGATGTGCATGCCGCTGCCGTTCTCGTCCTTCAGGGGTTTCGGCATGAACGTCGCGTAAAAACCGTTTTTGAGCGCGATCTCCTTTACGACCAACCGGTAGGTCATCGCGTTGTCCGCCATCGTCAAGGCATCCGTGTAGCGCAGGTCGATCTCATGCTGGCTGGGAGACGCCTCGTGATGGCTTGACTCCACGCCGATCCCCATCTCCTCGAGCGTTAGAACGGTCTCCCGCCTTAGATCGGAAGCGACATCCGAAGGCGTCAGGTCAAAGTAGCCGCCCTGATCAAGGGGTTTCGGGGTATCAGGACTTTCAAAATAGAAATATTCGATCTCGGGACCCACATAAAAAATATAGCCCAGGTCGGAGGCTTTTTTAAGCTGGCGCTTCAGGCAATGGCGGACATCGCCTCCGAAAGAATTTCCGTTCACGTCCACGATATCGGCGAACATGCGCGCCACGGCGTTCTCGCGGGGACGCCAGGGCAGGATCTGGAAGGTCGAAGGGTCCGGAAGGGCGCGCATGTCCGTTTCCGCGGAGCGCGCGAATCCCTCGATCGCGGAGCCGTCAAAACCAGCCCCCTCCTCCATCACATCCTCGAGCTCATCGATCGTGATCGCGAAACTCTTCAGTTTCCCGAGAATGTCGGTGAACCAAAGTCGGATAAAACGCACGTTGTTCTCGCGCGCTTTTTGGAGGATGAATGCTTTGCTCTGTTTGGATTTTTTCACGTGTGGCATGACGAATAACAACCCAGCCCTTCTTTAGACTGAAACTATTCTAAAGAAGGGCTGGGCGTTAATCAAGGACTACGTTTAGAGGGCCTTATCGCCTCTTTCTCCGGTACGGATACGGATGACATCGTCGATGTTCGTGACGAAGATCTTTCCGTCACCGACGGTGCCGGTGCAGGCCACCTTTTGGATCGTGGAGACGATCTTCTCCTGATCCTTGTCGGAGACGACGATCTCAACCTTGGTTTTAGGAAGAAGGTCCACTTTGTAGACTTCTCCTCTCCATTGCTGAGTCACGCCTTTTTGTTTCCCGTGACCTTCTATCTGGGTGATATTGATGCCCGGATAGCCTGACGCTTCAAGCGCCTTCCGGATCTGGTCAAGTTTCTCCGGCCGAATGATGGCTTCTACTTTTTTCATGTGGTCACCTCACTTGGAAACCGGTTGCGCATAGCCGGCTTTTTCCGCTCCGTCGGAGGTCGAAGCCCCGAGGTAGCTGATATGCGACTTATGCGTGACAAAATCGGGATAGGCCTGGTTGCCATGCTCCCCGATATCCAAACCCTCGATCTCCTCTTGAAGGCTGACCCGGATCCCCATGACCGCCTTGATCACCAACCAAGCGACCGAGGAAACGACCAGCATAAACGCGCCGACAGCCGCGGCGCCTGTCAGCTGCGCCATTAGAAGCTTGGTGCCGCCGCCGAACAGAAGGCCGTTGCCCGTCGTGTTGGGGCTGACCCAATCTTGCGCGAACAGGCCCACGCAAATCGTCCCAAAAACACCGCAAACAAGGTGCACCGAGGTCGCGCCTACCGGGTCATCCACTTTGACCTTGTCGAAGAAAATCACCGCGGGAACCACGATCGCTCCGGCAATAGCTCCAATAATTCCGGCGCTCGCCACGCTCACGAACGCGCAGGGAGCCGTCACCGCCACGAGGCCCGCGAGACAACCATTGATCGTCATGCCGAAATCCGGCTTTTTAAGCATGATCGTCGACATAATGGTCGCTGCCAAAAGGCCCGTGCAGGCGGCCATATTCGTCGTCAAGCAAATGTGCGAAATCAGACGCGGATCCGCGGCCATTGTGCTGCCCGGGTTAAACCCGAACCAGCCCAGCCAAAGGACCATGGCCCCGATCAAAGCCAACCCCATATTGTGGCCCGGGATCACGTTGATACGCCCGTTCGGACCGAACTTTCCAAAGCGGGGACCGAGAATGATCGCCCCCGTTAAAGCCGCCCAGCCGCCCACCGAATGCACGACCGTCGAGCCGGCAAAGTCCCAGAAGCCCAGTTTGGCCAGCCAGCCGCCGCCCCAGATCCAATGGCCGATGGTCGGATAGATCAAGCCGACGAGGATGAGTGAGAAAACAATGAATGAAAAATACTTGATGCGTCCGCCGACGGCTCCGGAAACGATCGTCGCCGCCGTTCCAGCAAACACCAGCTGGAAGAAAAACTTTGCGGCAAGCGGAACACCCGTCCAACTCAGCGCGCTGTAGACACCCTGATAGGCGTCCCCCATCGCGGGGCTGTTATCCGCTCCTCCGAGCATGAACAGGCCTTGCAGACCGATAAAGGGATTTCCATCCCCGAACATCAACCCGTAGCCGATGAACCAAAACGCGACCGTCGATGCCGCAAAAACGACAAAGTTTTTGGACAAGATATTGACGGCGTTTTTACTCTGCTGAAACCCCGACTCCACACACCCGAAGCCGAGGTTCATGAAGAACACGAGCATGCCCGTAACGAGCACCCATATCGTGTCTAATGCCACTTTTGTATCCATAACACTCTCCTTCCTTTTGCGACGTGCTTTTTTTATACGGATTCTTAGTATAGTGAAGCATGTTACGGTTATGTTTCGGGGCAGTAAATTTAGGCAGGGAGAAAGAAGATAAAAAGAGTCAAAAATTAATTAAAATTTTAACGCGTTTACTCTTCCAAAATGAACTTATAGCCGATATTCCGGACCGTTTCGATGAAGGTCTGGGATTTGCCTTCGATCTTTGACCTGAGCCGGCGGATGTGGACGTCTACCGTACGGGTCCCGCCGTAGTATTCATACCCCCATACTTTGCTGAGGAGCACTTCCCGGGTGAAAACCGTGCCGGGATGCGTGCAGAGAAACTTTAGGAGCTCAAATTCCGTGAAGGTAAGGTCGATCTTCTTGTCGCCGATCTTCACTTCATACTTGGCGGCGTCGATCGTGAGCTTGCCCCTCTGGATGAGGTTCTTCTGGTCAATCTTGTGGACGCGCTTGAAAAGAAGCTTGAGCCGCGCGATCGCCTCCGGCATGCGGAGGGGGCGGTAAAGGATCTCCTGGATACCCGAAGGCAGGTCCGCCGAGCGCATCTCTGATTCATCCATCAAAAGCGCGATAGGAATATCCTGGACCTGAGGGTCTTTCTTGATCGCGTAGTAAAGATCCATCATTTCCAGATAGCTGGCCTTGGGATTCATAACGATCAGATCGGGTTCGGTCTCGATGGCGGCCTTCACGGAGGTACCATTTAGGGACGTCAGCCGTACCGTGAAATTAGTCTCTTTCTTCACGGCGTCCCGGAGCTCCTGCGCCTGCTTGTTCTGGTCCCCGATAATAAGGATGTTTCCAACCATGCTTATAACCCCACGATCGTCATGCCTTCGCGGTTCGCCATTTCGATCACTTTTTCTTTGGAGAGGATCATCGTCTTTCCCGCCTCGATCCCGAGCACCCGCGAAGCGCCGGCCCTGAGGGACTCGAGCGTCTCAAGCCCGATACAGGGGAGGTCAAACCGCAGGTCCTGGTTGGGTTTGGCCGCCTTGACGACGACGGTTTCCCCTTTTCCGAGCTCTCCGCCACGCCTTATCGCGGCGTCCGTCCCTTCAAGGGCCTCCACGGCCAGCACGGTCCCTCTTTTCACGACAACCGTCTGTCCTACATCCAGTCTACCGATTCCCTTGGCTATCTCAAAACCAAATTTAAGGTCCTCTTTTTCCGCTTCCGTGGGCACGCGCCGGGTCAAAACGCCCTTCGTCGCCAGGATCTCCTTCAGGAAGAGACGCGAATCCAGAATGGAGATCCCGAGGCGCGCCTTCAAAAAAAGCTCGAACGCCTTGAGGATGTGGTCGTCCCCCCTGTTTTGGATCCCCCCCATGATGCCCTTGGCCGTGTCATCCATGCCGATCTTCGGGTCGTAGATCTCTTTTTTGGGAATGGCCCCCGCGAGAACCACGCGCTTCACGTTCGTTTGTTTGAGGAGATCGATCACCGCCCCTAGCTGTCCCATCCGGACATAATGGGTTTCGCGCGCGAAATCCCCGATACGCTTGTCGGTGTAGCCTTCAAGACCAAAAACGATCAAAGGTTTTTTTAGGGAAAACGCCGCCTGCGCGAAGAGGAGCGGAAATTCTCCCTGCCCCGCGAGAAGCCCGATGGGGCCCGTGTCCTCGTTTTTATTCCAGAACATATTCCACTTCTTTGTCGGTGAACCCGCGCAGGACCCCGCGTTTTGACTTTTCAACGAAAGACACGAGATATTGGATATGAGGGAAATTTTTAAATTCGCTCCGGAGCTCAGCGAGAGAATCCGACAGGCTCCGGCCCCTCTGGGACAGGACCTTGAACGCTTTCTTCAGAGCGAGGCGTTCATCGGAAGTGAAACCACCCCGCCGGAGCCCCACCACGTTGATGCCATAAAATTTTGGAGGATTGCCGTTGCACATGGAAAAAGGCATGACGTCCGTCACGAGGCGTGTCTTTCCCCCGATCATCGCGAATTTTCCGATCCGGGTATATTGATGAACGCCGACGAACCCTCCCATTACGACGTTGTCCTCAACCGTCACATGCCCCCCCAGGGTGCAATGGTTGGCGATCGTGATGTCATTTCCCAAAATACTGTCATGGCCCACATGCGCGCCGATCATCAAAAAATTCCTGTCGCCCACCACGGTTCCTGTTTCTTCGCTCGTGCCGAGGTTGATCGTCACATATTCCCGTATCAAATTATCGCTGCCTATCGTGAGGGAAGAGTGGACCCCTTGTGATTTCTTGTCCTGCGAAGGCGTGCCGATACACGCGTGATGGTAGACCCAATTGCGTTCGCCGAGTTCGGTACTGCCTTCGATCACCACATGGCTTAAGATCCGTGTCCCGGCCCCGATCTTGACCTCCGGGCCGATGATCGAATAAGGCCCGATCTCGACATCGCCGGCGATGCGGGCTTTTTTATCGATCAGGGCGGTCGGATGGATCTTTGTCATTTAATCCACCAGCGAAAACATGATCTCGGCACTGCAGACTTCTTGCCCGTCCACTTTCGCCACGCAGTCCACGATGCCGAGCCTGGCCTTGACCTTTCTCAGATCGATCTCGAGCCGCAGTTGGTCCCCCGGCACGACCGCTTTACGGAAGCGCGCCTCGTTGATGGCGACCAGATACGCCAGCTTCCCCGCGTACTCCGGCTTCGACAGCATGAGGATCCCGCCCGTCTGCGCCAGGGCTTCCAAAATGAGGACCCCCGGCATCACAGGCTTCTGGGGAAAATGCCCCTGAAAGAAAGGCTCCGAGACGCTCACGTTCTTGATGCCGACAATGCGGTCATCCGTCATCTCGACGACGCGGTCCACCAAAAGAAAAGGATACCGGTGAGGCAGTATCTTTTTGATCTCCTCGATCTCCATCGGTGTTTCCTTCGTGACATGCCTATGTTTTGCGCTCATGGCCCCTCTCTGTAGTTTGATCTGTTCCACCAGTTTCCGGTTCAACGTGTGCCCGCTCCTCAATCCCACGACCCGGCCCAGAACGGGAAAGCCGAGCAAGCTCAAATCCCCCAAAATATCGAGTACCTTGTGGCGCGCGCATTCGTCCTCGAAACGCAGGCCGTTCCTGGCCGCCCCTTCTTCGGAAATGATGAGCGTGTTCTCGGGGGTGGCGCCGCGCCCCACTCCCTGCTTTTTCAGCTCCGCCCCTTCTTTTTCCGTGCAGAACGTGCGCGCGGGCGCGATCTGGCTTTCAAACACCTCCGGTGTGACGCTAAATTCGACCTTTTGGTCCCGAAGCCCCGGGTGATCGTAATCCAGCGTATAAGAAACGCTGAAGGTGTCCGCCGGATAGATCGCGATGGCCCGCCCCTTGTCTCCGCAAAAAATGGGCTCGCGGATCTTGAACACTTCCTGTGGCCGGCCCTGGTCGACGACGCCCAATTCCTTCAAAAGCTTCACGAAAGGCGCGGCGCTGCCGTCCAGCCCAGGCATCTCGGGGCCGTTGATATCCACTTCGATGTTCCAGATCCCGAGGCCTGACAGCGTCGCCAGGCAATGCTCGACGGTCTGGATGTGGCCGTCATGATTCCCGACCGACGTGCGGCGGGGGCTTTCCACGGAGACCTGAAAAAGATCTCCGCCGTCAACGACGACCGAGTAAACCGGGACGCCCTTTTTAAAAAATCGGATGCCGGTTCCCGGCGCTCCCGGCCTGAACACCACGGTGCTTTTTTCGCCGGTGTGGATGCCGATCCCGGAAAGAGACCCCTGTTTCGCGATCGTCTTTTGGGAGGAGCTCATTTCAATTTTTTCTTTATTTCCAGCACTTCCTTGAACAATTCCGGCAAACGGCCGATGAGGGCGAAAAGTTTTTTCTGCTCCATAATGGGCCGGGCGGGCTCTCCGAGAACGACCGTATTCGCGGGAACGGACTTGTTCACCCCGGCTCGCGCGCCGACAATGACCCCGTCTTCCAGCTTGATATGCCCGATAATGCCCGCCTGGCCGGCGACAATGACATTTTTCCCCAGCTCTGTCGATCCCGAGATCCCGGTTTGGGAAACGATAAGACAGTTCGGCCCGATGACGACATTGTGCGCCACCTGCACGAGGTTGTCGATCTTGGTCCCCTTCTGGATCCACGTCTTCTGAAAGCGCCCCCGGTCGATGCAGACATTCGCGCCGATCTCGACGTCGTCCTCGATCTTCACGGAACCTGTTTGGGGGATCTTGATGTGAACACCGTCGACCGTCTCGTAACCAAAACCGTCCGAACCGATCACGGCGCCGCTATGAATGATCACGTTATTGCCGATCTCCGTTCCCTCGCGTATCGTCACGTTGGGATAGATCCACGTCCCTTCCCCGATGGCGCAATCCGCTCCGATGGAGCAATTAGACTCAACGATGGCGTTGCCGCCGATCCGTGTATTTTTCCCGATCACCGCATGGGGCCCAACCGACACGCCGCGACCGAGCTGGGCCGAGGGGTCCACAACGGCGGAAGGATGAACTCCCTCCGTTCTTTCGGGCTTAGAGGGGGTAAAAAAGGAAATAACCTTGGAGAAAGCGAGCGAGGGATTGGGCGTCCGGACGAGGGGCTTCGTCCGGGACACCGCATTTTGAAAGGTAATGACCGCCGAAGCGCGGGTCTGGTTTAAGAGCGGCGCGTACTTAGGATTGGCAAGGAACGTGATCTCTCCCGGCCCCGCCTCGCGGATCCCCGCGACCCCTGTGATCGTGACGGACGCGTCACCGACCAGCTCCCCGCCTACGAGCTCCGCTAGTTTTTTGAGTTGTAAACTCTTGGGGATCCCACTATTTTTTCTTGGTGGTGTAGGAGTCATTCAAAATCTTGAGGACCGGAGCGGTCAGGTCGTTGCCTTCGCTCTTGAACACAAGGGCGCGATCATTGAAAATGAAGGTGTAGCCCTGCGCTTTGCCGTGGTCCTGGATCACTTTTTCGATCTCTTTGAGAATATCGCGGACCATCGTGTCCCGCTCCCGGCGGAGCGCGTCGCGGGTTACGCGGTCGAATTCCTGCAGCGTCTTGATCTTCTCGTCGATAACGCCTTGTTTGTCTTCCTTGGCTTTGGCGCCCATGAGCTCCGCTTCGTCCCGCAGCTTCTTCACTTCGGCCACGATCCGGTCGCGTTCCGCCTGCTTGGTCGCGCCCTTCCCCTCGAGCGCTTTGTCGAATTCCTTCGTTTTCTGATACTCGTCAAAAACCTTGGCCAGTTCCACATACCCGAATTTCGCCTCAGCCGCGAACGCCCCCTGAGACCCCGAAAGAACGAGGCCCAACACGAACAACGCGATAAGGGTGAATGAGAATGACTTCTTCATTTTGACTTTCCTCCTTTTTTGGATTTAATTTTTGGGATCAGAATCCCTGACTGATGTTGAAATAAAAGCGGATCTCTTTATCTTCGCCGGTAATGTCATCCAGCGGATAACCGGCGTCCACCTTAACCGGGCCGATAGGTGTCTTCACGCGCACGCCGAAGCCCACGCCTGAAAACGTCCCGGCCTCGCCGAAATCCTCGAGCGTAGGATAAACATTTCCGATGTCAAAGAAGACGGCGCCCTTGATGAGGTCGGGAACGATGGGGAACGTCTCTTCGATATTGCCCACCCAATAGGATTCTCCGCCGATGGGGTCCTGGTTTCCCGGGTCGCGGGGGCTGACGCGGCGCTCACGGTAGCCGCGGATCGTGTTCGCGCCGCCGGCGAAATAACGCTCATAGATAGGCACTTTGATCGCGTCGCCATGCGCATCGGCGACGCCCACCCGGCCTTTGAGCTCAAGCACGCACACTTCAAAGTTTTGGAAATAGGTGCTCGCCATGCCGCTCATTTTCCAGAAATCCCTGTCACCCGCCAAAGCGCCGCCCGCGTACTCACCGGTGCCGGTGACGACAAATCCTTTCGTCGGGTTAAACACGTTGTCGCGCTGGTCGTGGGTCAGCGTAAGCGCCAGGCTCGACGTCATGTTCGTGCCTTCCTCAGCTTTGAAGTCGGCTGAGGCGTCTTCATCAATGTCGGAGATATCCACTTCTTCGAGGCGGTAGACTAAAAGCCCTTTATCGTACTCCGTAAATTCCTTGCCGAGTCTCAGATCGAACCCCGTCTTTCGCTGCGCGTAGAAATTACCGGAGCTTGAGTCCTCGCTGATCTGCCGGTGATAGATATCAAATCCAAAAGAGTAGGGGTGGCCGAATACCCAGGGCTCTGTGAAGCTGAGCTCCACGTTCTGCCGCACACTCCCGGCCTCGACACGCACGGAGAAGTCCTGCCCGGCGCCCGTGAAATCGGGCCAGTTCTGCCAGTCAAAATTTTTCTGCCGGATCTGCACGAAGCCGATCACGCTGTCGACGGAGCTGTAACCGCCGCCGAAGCTGAATTCGCCCGTCTTCTGCTCTTTCAACGTCACGACCAAGTTTTTCGTGTTGGATTCGGAGCCGGGCTCCACGTCGAACTGGACTTCCTCAAAGAAACCCAAGTTGTAGAGGCGCTCCTTGGAACGCTTGAGCTTGGCGCCGCTGAACGACTCGCCCGGATAGGCGCGGATCTCGCGGCGGATGACGATGTCCTTCGTCTTCGTGTTGCCCTGTACGAGGACTTTTTCGACATACGTCAGCTCGTTCTCGGTGATGCTGTAGTTGATATCGACCGCGTCCGCCGCGTCGTTGTAGAGGGATTCGGAACGGATCTGGGAGGAAAGGTACCCCTTGTCAAAATAAAGGTCCTGGATCGCCGCGACGTCGAGGCGCAATTTTCTTCTCGAGAAAGGTTTCCCGTTCGTCATTTGAATGGCCGTTAGGATCTCCCCGGAAGGGATGATCGAATTGCCGTTCAGCGTGATGTTGCCGACGAGGTATTTTTTGCCTTCGGTGATGACGACCTTGAGAATAATGTCGCCCGTCTCCCCGATCGGCTCGGTCTCGGTCGCCACTTCGACGTCGCTGAAGCCGTGCTCGTCGTAAAGGGCCTTGATCCGCTCGATGTCCTCGGTCACTTCCTCTTCCTTTAGGAAACCGGAACGGAACCAGCCCCACCACTCCATTTTCTTCGTCTTCATCGCCTTGTGGACGTCGCCGGTCTTCACGGAATCGTTGCCGACGACCCTGACGTCCTTGATGCGGACCTTCGTGCTTTCGTCAATGATCACGCGGAGCACGGCCTGATTGGTGTCGGGGTTCACATCGAGCGCGCTGTCGATCGTGGCCTGAGAGAAACCTTTTTTCTCGTAGAGGCGTCTCACCGCGTCGACGTCGTCACGGACGCGCTTCTGGTCCAGAAAATCGCCCAGCACGGACTGCATTTCCTTTTTGATCTCGTCCTTCTTGAGTTTATTGTTCCCCTCGATGCGGATCTCGGAAAGAACGGGCTTTTCGACGACGAGGAAAATAACCTTCACGCCGTCCTCGAAATCCTCCTGCTCGATGCGCACGTCGGTGAAGAAGCCCAGCCCGTAAAGCCGCTTCAGGTCTTCGTTCAGGACGGCTGAGGAAAGGGGTTGGCCGGTCTGGGTCTTGACCTTGGCCAGGATCGTGAGACTCGAAACGGTCTTATTGCCTTTGACGTCGATCGCGCGGACGACTTTGCCGTCCTCGGCAAAGCCCGGATGAGCGGACAGGCTGAAAAGTCCGGCGGCTAAAAATAGGGTTAAGAATAAGGATTTGAATCTCATGAGTATCTTTTCACTTTAGCACAACCCTCCTATGAAAGTAAAGAGCTCCGTCACGTCATCTCTTCGCGGCGCATCAATTCCGCGTTCTCAAAACGGGTGTACTCATGGATGAAGGTGAGCGTGAACGACCCCACCGGGCCGTTGCGCTGTTTGGCGACGATCACCTCCGCCTTACCCCGGTTTTCCTCGGTCGGATTGTAGTATTCTTCCCTTAATAAGAGAACGACGACGTCGGCGTCCTGCTCGATCGCGCCGGATTCCCGCAAGTCAGAAAGCTGGGGCCGGTGGTCGGTGCGCGACTCGACAGCCCGTGAAAGCTGGCTGATCGCGATGACAGGGACGTGGAGCTCACGGGCCAGTTCCTTGAGAGCCCTGGAAATTTCGGAGATCTCCTGTTGGCGGTTTTCGCTGTTCCCGGTCCCCTGCATGAGCTGCATGTAATCCAAAATAAGAAGTTTGATGTCATACTGGGACTTGAGGCGGCGGGCCTTGGCTTTAAGCGCCAGGACACTGATGCCGGGCGTGTCGTCGATGTAGATCGGCGCTTCCGAAAGCCGCGCGGCGGCACTCGTCAGGTTCGGCCAGTCGGACTGGGCGAGGAACCCGGTGCGCACTTTATGGGCGTTCACGCGCGCCGTCGAGCAGAGCATTCTTTGAATGAGCTGCTCCTTCGACATTTCAAGGCTGAAAATGGCGGTGGGGACCTTCGAGACCATCCCCGCGTGCTCCGCGATGCAGGTCATGAGCGCGCTTTTGCCCATCGAAGGCCGCGCCGCGATGATGACGAGGTCTGAAGGCTGGAGCCCCGCCGTCATCGTATCGAATTCGTGGTAGCCGGTGGCGATCCCCGTGATATGTTCTTTCCTTTGATAGAGGCGGTCGATCGTCTCGATCTGGGTGCGGATCAGGTCCTTCAACGGAACGATGCCGCCCGAAAATTTTTGGCCCGTGATATCGAAGATCGCTTTTTCCGCGCGGTCGAGCAGCCCATCAACGTCCTGGGTGGCGTCATAACTGTCGGTGATGATCTGGGTGGCGCTCGTGATGAGGTGCCGCAGGATGTATTTCTCGCGCACGATGCGCGCGTAGTGCACGAGGTTGGCGGCCGAAGGGATCGCGGTCGTCAAAAAGGCGAGGTACGGCGGCCCGCCGACATCTTCGAGGGTCCCCTCCTTGTCGAGGCTCTCTGTGAGCGTCAGGAGGTCCACCGCCTTATTTTCATTGAACAAATTGATAATGGACTGAAAGATCTTTCTGTGAGCATCCTTATAAAAGGCTTCCGGGGTGAGAAACTCAATGCCGCGCGAAATGGCGTCCTCTTCGATCAGCATCGAGCCAAGGACGGCGACCTCGGCTTCAACATTCTGAGGGGGGAGTTTTTCCCGCTGGGCGAGCTCGAGGAGGTTTTTCATTTCTTTTTCACAACCTGTAGTTTCAGGACCGCGCTGATTTCCCGGTGGAGTTTTACCGGGATCTCGTAGGCACCAAGTTTCCTGATCGGCTCCTCGAGGTGGATGTCCTTCCGCTCGACGGAGGCGCCTTTGCCGGCCAGCGCCCGCTGGACCTCCTGGGACGTAACGGAGCCATAAAGTTTATCCCCTTCGCCCACCGGGACTTCCACCGTCAACGTGAGAGCCTGGATCTTCTTCGCCAGCTCCTCCGCGCGCAGGCGCGTTTCGGCTTTTTCCTTCGACTGGCGGGCCTTTTCCTCCTCGAAAGACTTCAGATTGGCCGGGGTCGCCTCGAGAGCCTTACGATGGGGAAACAGGAAATTAACGGCGTAGCCGCGGGACACTTTAATGATCTTGCCGCGTTCGCCGAGCTTCGGATCGGACCCCGTGAGAACGACTTGGATGTCGCTCATTCGGTCTTAATCCGCGACGTAGGGTAAAAGCGCGATGTAACGGGCCCGGCGGATCTGGCGCGCGAGGTACCGCTGCGACGTCGCCCCCGCTCCCGAGATCCGGCTGGGGATGATCTTCCCCCGCTCGGTGATGAAATAGCGCAGG
>CAZBAY010000037.1:0-3321 GCA_964489945.1 uncultured Planctomycetia bacterium | reverse complement strand
ACGCAGGCCCGCCGCGTGGAGGAATGGCACCGGATCCGGTCGGGCGAGGCGAAGGTGGTCGTCGGCGCGCGGTCGGCTATTTTCAGCCCCGTGAAGGACCTGGGGCTCATCGTCATCGACGAAGAACATGACACTTCCTATAAGCAGGGGGAGACGCCGCGCTACGAGACGCGGCAAGTGGCGGCCAAGCGCGCGGAACTTGAGAAAGCGGTGCTCGTGATGGGCAGCGCGACACCATCCCTTGAGTCTACTTTTCATTCATCGAACGGGTCGTGCAAAAGGCTCGATCTGCCGGAGCGGATCGAAAGGCGCCCGCTTCCGATCGTCGATATTGTCGACATGCGCTCACAGCCGCGCGGGAAAAGCGAACGCATTTTTTCAGTCCCTCTCGAGCAGGCCGTCCGCGAGTGTCTGGCCAAAAAGGAACAGGTCATGCTTCTTTTGAACCGCCGGGGATTTTCGACGTATCTCCACTGCGCGACCTGCGGCCACGTGATGGGCTGCGAGAACTGCCGGATCAGCCTGACCTACCACTATGACAAGGGTTCGCTTTTCTGCCACGTGTGTCATTTCCGCCTCGCGCCCCAGAGGCTTTGCCCCGCCTGCCAAAAGGGCTATCTCCATTATTTCGGCATCGGCACGCAGAAAGTAGAGGAGGAAGCGATCCGTCTTTTTCCGGAGGCCCGCATCGGCCGCATGGATTCGGACTCCACGTCGAAGAAAGGCTCGCACGAAAGCATTCTGCGCGCTTTCAAGAAACGCGAGATCGAAATTCTGATCGGAACGCAGATGATCGCGAAAGGCCATGATTTCCCGAATGTTTCGCTCATCGGTGTCATTTCGGCCGACACGGCGCTTCACATCCCGGATTTCCGTTCCGCCGAACGGACCTTTGACCTCCTGACGCAGGTGGCGGGCCGAGCCGGGCGGGGCGATATTCCCGGCCGGGTGCTCGTCCAAACGTACGTGCCTCATCACTACTCGATCCAAAGCGCGAAGGACCACGATTACCGTGAGTTTTACGACAAAGAGATCGCTTTCCGGAAAGAGCTCGAGATGCCGCCCTATTCGCATCTCATCAATGTCATCTTGAGCGGCCCCGTCGAGCGGGACGTGATGAGGCAGATCCTCGAGCTCTCGCGATTTTTGCAATCGCGCGTGGACAGCCGGTTCAAAGTGCTCGGTCCCGCGCCGTGCCTGGTCTCAAAGGAAAAAGGGGAGTTCCGCTGGAATTTTTATCTCAGGGGAAGCAGCATCGAGGAAATGAATCCCGTGCTAAGGAAGACGCTCGATGAATTTAAGAAAAGGAAGGTCCGCGTCACCATTGATGTGGACCCCCAATGAGGCTTTTGCTAAAATAAACAAAATGAGGGAAACATGGCCGTTCTAAAAGTCGTCAAATACCCCGCGAAAGTGCTCCGCACCAAGACGAAAGAGGTGGCGCGCGTCACTGACGAGGACCGCAAGCTCGTGAAGGACATGATCGAAACGATGTACGCGGAGAACGGCGTCGGGCTCGCCGCCAATCAGGTGGGGATCTCCAAACAACTTTTTGTCGCCAGCGCCGATCAGGTGAGGGGAAACGAGCTCGTTTATTTCAATCCGCGTCTTATAAAGAAGGAAGGCACACTCAAGGAATTCGAGGGGTGCCTCAGCGTCCCCGAGCTCTATGAGCCCGTCAAGCGCGCCAAGCGCGTGTGGATGCGGGCGATGACGCTGGACGGAAAAACCGTCGAAGTGAAAGCCGAGGGGCTTCTGGCGAGGATCTTTCAGCATGAGACCGACCATTTGAACGGCCTGCTTTTCATCGACCGTCTGGGACTTCTGAAAAGCCGGCTCGCGCAAAAAAAACTTTCAAAGAAACTCCCCGCCCCGAAAGAATGAAAATAGTTTTCTTTGGGACAAGCGCGTTCGGGATCCCGTCCCTCGAGGCGATCAAAAGCTCATCTCATAAAATCCTCACGGCGGCGACCGCGCCCGACAAACCTCAAGGAAGGCATCTCAAGCTTCAGCCGTCGCCAGTTAAAGGGTGGGCGCTTGCCAACCATCTCCCCGTTTTTGAACATTCAAAGGTGAATTCCGAAGAATCGCTTCGCGCGCTCCGCGCGCTCGAGCCCGACCTTTTTGTCGTGATCTCTTTTGGCGTGATCCTGTCAAAGGCGCTGCTTGAGATCCCTAAGTTTGGGTCTCTCAATGTCCACCCGTCACTCCTGCCTCGCTACCGGGGGGCCGCGCCCCTGCAGTGGACGCTGATGAACGGCGACGCCGAGACAGGCGTCAGTATCGTGCGCATCAATGAAAGGCTCGACGCGGGAGAACTTGTTCTTCAGGAGAGGACGGCAGTCGATCCCGAAGAGGATATTGTTGCCCTCGAAGCGCGTTTAAGCCGGATCGGCGCGACGGCGCTTCTTAAAAGCATCGATCTTTTGGGAACTGGCAAAGCGTTTTTTACTCCGCAGGATGAAAAGGCGGTGAGTTACGCGAGGAAGCTTGAGAAGGAAGATGGCCATCTTCGCTGGGACCTTCCCGCCGTCGAGATCAAGAACCGGGTCCGCGCGATGAAAGCGTGGCCGGGGTGCTATGTTTTTTACAAGGGCAAGCGCATCCTCATCTTGGAAGCGGCCCCCGCCGGCAATCCGTCACCCGGCGCCAAACCGGGGGTGATCCTCACCGCGTCGAAGACCGAGGGTGTTCGTATCGCTGTCCGCGATGGAGCGCTCGAGATACGGAGCCTACAGGCCGAGGGGAAAAAACCGCTCGGAGCGCGCGAATTTTTGAACGGATTTCCTCTCAAAGAGGGCCATTTTTTTGAATAATATCCCGGTCATGCTATAATTGTCGCCATTATGTACCTACATTCCGTCGCGCCCAAAGAACTGATACGCGCTGACTTTGCTATTTTGAAGAAGAACGAGCATCTCGAGACGACCTCTGAGATCCAAGAGCTTCTTTTCATGCAGTCGCTCGAAGGCCGGGCCCACAACGGGGCCGGTCTTTTTAACAAGCGCACCTATGTGAACACCACGATCGACGACGTTGTGCGGGGTTTGGAGCTGGACCCTGACGAGGTCAAGGCAAAGCGCCAGGCCATTTTGGACGACATCATTGATTTCGCGACGGCGACGATGAACGGCGAACGGCGCGATAAGCTGTTGAACCGGAACGGCGATCCGATACTAGGCATCCGGCTTTTTCAGGAACGGCGTGTCAACGCGCGGGACATTTTGCGCGGGCTTTATATCGGCGGCCTCCGGGATAACCCCGACATCAGGCAAGAAGCCGAACGCATTTACCAGGCGAAGATCGGGGGAGGGCGTTGTT
>CAZBAY010000036.1:0-4426 GCA_964489945.1 uncultured Planctomycetia bacterium | reverse complement strand
GGACGACGGCTCGACGGACGGCACGGCCGGGATCGTGCAAACCCATCGGCAAAACCAAAAAAAACAGAACATCCGCTTTCTTCCGGCAGAGCAAAATGAAGGCAAAGGGAGCGCAGTGAAGCGCGGCGTGCTGGCTTCGCGGGGGAAAATGATCCTCGTGACGGACGCGGATCTTTCGGCTCCGATCAAGGAGGTGGATAAACTTCTTGGCGCGCTTGAGAAAGGGTCCGACGTCGCCATCGGGTCAAGGGCCGTTCAGAGCAGGGGCTGCGATGTCCAGCAAAGCCCCAAACGCTGGTTCACCGGGAGGGTGTTCAACCTTTTGGTCGCGCTGCTCGCCCTCCGGGGTTACGCGGACACGCAGTGCGGCTTCAAATGTTTCAAGCGGGAGGCGGCGATGGACCTTTTTGGGGCGCAAACGCTCAAAGGATTTTGTTTTGACGTGGAAATTTTAATTTTAGCTAGGAAAAAAGGGTATAAAGTAAGCGAAGTCCCCGTCATGTGGCGCGAAGCCGCCGGCAGCAAGGTCAATCTCATCCGCCACTCACTCGCGATGATCCAAGAGCTCCTCTATTTGAGAAAGCGCTACGCTTGACGAACCGTTTGATCAAAGAGAAAAGCCCGTATCTTCTCCAGCACGCGCACAATCCTGTGGATTGGTACGCGTGGGGCGAGGAGGCGTTCGAGAAAGCCAAAAAAGAGGACAAACCCATTCTCCTTTCCATCGGTTATTCCACCTGCCACTGGTGCCACGTGATGGAGGAAGAGTCCTTTGAAAACCAGGGGATCGCCGAGGCGATGAACCTAAATTTTGTTCCGATCAAGGTGGACCGCGAGGAGCGCCCGGACATTGACGCCGTCTACATGGATTATGTGATGGCGACGACGGGAAGCGGGGGATGGCCGATGACGGTCTTTCTGACGCCGGACCGCAAACCCTTTTATGGCGGTACGTATTTCCCGCCGGAAGACCGGTTCGGCATCACGGGGTTCAAAACCATGCTTGGCTCGATCGCGGGCGCCTGGAAAGACAGGCGCGATGAGATCCTTCATTCGGCCGACTCTGCGGTTTCCCATCTGCAAAGCCGGCACGCGCCCGGGGGCGCTTCGGACCTGACTGAGGACGTCCTGCGGGACGGCCTTGAAAGCTTTCAAAAGCGTTTTGACAGCCTGCACGGCGGTTTCGGCCAGGCGCCCAAGTTCCCGATGGGCCACGCGCTTTCCTTTATTCTAAGAGCCTGGCGCCGCACGGGAAGCGTTGAGGCTCTGGAAATGGCGGAAAAAACCCTGCAAACCATGGCGGCGGGCGGCATTTTCGATCAACTGGGCGGCGGCTTTCACCGCTACTCGACGGACCGCGAGTGGTTCCTTTCACATTTTGAGAAAATGCTCTACGACCAGGCGCTTCTCTGCCGCCCCTATCTTGAGGCCTATCAGGCGACAAAAAAACCCGAATACGCGGCGGCCGCCCGGGGCATCCTCGATTATGTATTGAGAGAAATGACCGGGCCTGAGGGAGGATTTTATTCCGCGCAGGACGCCGACAGCCCTGATCCGGACGAGCCGTCGAAAAAAAAGGAAGGCGCTTTTTACGTCTGGAAAAAAAGTGAGATCGAGAAGATCCTGCCCGCGAAGGATGCCGCGGTCTTTGAATTTTATTATGGCGTGAAGGGGGAGGGCAATGTCGCGAAGGATCCGCACGGGGAATTCACCGGCAAAAACATTCTTTACGCCGCGCATTCCGCTGAGGAGACGGCCTCTCATTTTAAAATTTCAGCTGACGAGGTTCGCCAGACCCTAGATCGTTCTAGGGTAGTGCTTTTGACCGCGCGTTCGAAGCGGCCCGCCTTGCATCTGGACGACAAGGTCTTGACCGATTGGAACGGGCTCATGATCTCGAGTTTTTGTGCGGCGGCGAACGTCCTCGGCGAGCCGCGTTACCGCCTGGCGGCGTTTAAGGCGGGAGATTTTATCCTGAAACATCTCAAGACAGATGAAGGGAAGCTGCTTCACCGCTACCGGGATGGCGAGGCGGCCATCGCGGGCAATCTCGACGATTACGCGTTTTTTATTCACGCGGCCCTTGAGCTTTATGAGGCCAGTTTTGATGAGCGCTGGCTCAAGGAAGCGCGCGCTCTCTCCGGAAAAATGATCGAGCTTTTTTGGGACGAAGAGGAAAAGGGCTTTTATATGACCTCCAAGGATGCCGAAGCGCTCATCACGCGGCCCAAGAGCGACACCGACGGCGCGATCCCGTCGGGAAATTCTGTGGCGGCGCTGGCGCTCCTGAAGCTCGGCCGGCTGACCGGAGAATCCCGGTATGAAAAGATCGCCGCGGAGACGCTGAAAACTTTTTCGGAGCTCGTCGCGTCCCAGCCGTCGGCATTTTCCCAAATGCTCATCGCGCTTGATTTCGCGATAGGGCCGTCGGTCGAGGTCGTGATCGCGCCGGACAAGCAAGGCCTTTCCGTGATCGAGGTTTTGAAGGAGATCCATTCGCGGTTCATTCCCAACAAAGTGGTCCTGCTGCATAAGGCAGACCCTGATGGCAAGGCGATAGAGGAGTTGGCCCCCTTTTTAAAAGACTACACGGGGCGCGGCGGCAGAACAGCCGTCTACGTTTGCCGGAACCATGCGTGTGAGCTGCCGGTGAGCGACACGGCGGAGCTGGCGCGATTACTGGGGAATAAATAACCCGGAGGGTCATCCCCGAATGTTTTTGTCGGGGATCAAAGTGGATTCCCGCCAAATGCATGCGGGAATGACACTGGTGTTGTTGTATAATATAAAGTGAAGAGGCGATGATGAATCTTATGACTGAGTCCGTGCAAAATTCCATTCGGCAGGTTTTAGATTTTGGCCAGAGCATCTGGTTTGACGGCTTGGTGCCAAAAGAAGAATTTGAGCGGATGATCCGCGAGGACGGCGTCCGCGGAGCGACGACGAACCCCACCATTTTTGAGAAGGCGATCTCGGAACACAAAGAGGACGCCGAGTGGACGCAATACCTGCGGACGCACAGCTCCGAAGAGATCGCTAAAAAGATCGCGGTGCAATCGGTGCAGGAGCTGGCCGATGTGTTCCTGCCCGTCTATCAGGAGACCTCCGGCCGGGACGGTTTTGTGTCGATCGAGGTGAGCCCGCTTTTGGCCTACGACACGGAGGCCACGCTCAGGGAGGCGAAGGAGCTTTGGGGGCTTGTGGGGCGGAAAAATGTCATGGTGAAAGTTCCCGCGACGGCCGACGGCATTCCGGCGATCGAGACGCTCATCGCGGAAGGGATCAATGTCAACGTCACGCTTATTTTTTCCCTCGAACGCTACCGTCAGGTGATGGACGCGTACCTGCGAGGCCTTGAACGACGCGATCTGAATGACCATCCTGTCTCGCATGTCGCCTCGGTCGCGAGTTTTTTTGTGAGCCGCGTCGACACGGCCGCGGATAAGCTCATCGAGGAAAAGATAAAGGCGGCGCAGGATCCCGCCGCGGCGGAGAAACTGAAAGGTCTTCTCGGAAAGACCGCGATCGCCAATTCCAAAAAGGCCTATTTTGAGTTTGAAAAGGTTTTCTCGGGTAAAAAATTCAATCAACTGAAAGAAAAAGGCGCGCAGGTTCAGAGGCCTCTCTGGGCCAGCACAGGGACCAAAAATCCGGCTTACACCGACGTGCTTTATGTCGAAACGTTGATCGGACCTCAGACGGTGAACACGCTGCCTCCCGCGACGTTCGCGGCGTTCCGCGACCACGGCCGGGTCGTTCCGCGGTTGCAGCAGGGCGCGAGCGAGGTCGATCAGACGCTCAGGGAATTGAAGCGCGCCGGCATCAGCCTCGAGGACATCACGGCCAAGCTTGAATCGGCCGGCGTCGAGCTCTTCAGCGATTCCTACAAAAAGATCCTCCAATTGATCGAGACCCGCAAATGATCGAAGTTTGTGAAAAACCTGTCCGCGAGTGGATAGACAAGGCGGCGAAGCTGCGTTTTGTCCAGAGGATCTGGGACAAGGACGCCTCGCTTTGGACAAGAGACCCTGAAGGCCAGAAAGAGGTCCGCAACCGGCTCGGGTGGCTTGCCTCGCCAGGCATGATGAAAAAAACGGCCGGTGAGCTTGCCTCTTTCGCGGAGGAAATAAAAGGGGCTTTTGGGCGGGTCGTGCTTCTGGGGATGGGGGGATCGAGTCTCGCGCCGGAAGTTTTTCAAAATGTTTTTGGCAGGAAGCCCGGTTATCCCGAGCTCCTCGTTTTGGACAGCACGGACCCTGAGCGGATTCGGGATGTCGAAGCCCAGCTTGATCTCGCGAACACCCTCTTTATTGTTTCAAGCAAGTCGGGCGGCACGATCGAGCTCGTTTCGCTTTATAAATATTTCTTCGAAAAGGTGAAGGCCCTGAAAGGGGAAAACGCGGGAGAACATTTCGTCGCGATCACC
>CAZBAY010000035.1:0-3226 GCA_964489945.1 uncultured Planctomycetia bacterium | reverse complement strand
AAAACCATGACGTCCCATTCGGAGTGGCCGTCACCTTGATATTTCCTTCGATAAAAGATTCACTATCTGATTGGATCGAATACGCGGTCTTTTCCAATTTCTCTTTTTCATTATTATAATGTTCATGTTCAAAATTTACGGAAGAGGTCTTTCGTTTCGTTTTGATGTAGCTTCCCTTCTTGATCGGCTCCGCCAGATCTTCGAGCCACCACTTCTGGGCGATCTTGCTGAAGTAGAAAGCCAAAACTTGCAGAGCGGCGTCCCCATTATTGTCGATGGGGTAACCAGCGGGCTTCAGCACGCCAGTCACTAACTCATGGTTCAAGTGCTCCATCAACGGGTCCGCTTCGGGCGTGTCAGCCCAGGGAAAAACCCCCACTTCTCTCAGCGTATTTAGCATCACTTCGACGGCAAGCCCGTGTCTCAGCGTTATCACCGAAGGCGTTTGGCCGGGTAGCCTTGTTTTCGCAGCATGTGGCGAGGAGAAACACTTGACGACTTTCCTGAAATGCGCGGCAAACTTCCCCACATCGATGGACTGGTCCTGGATGAACTGGTCCATCAGTCTCAGTAATTTCTGCGTCTCCGCGGGCTCATACCGCTTCAATACCTGCTCCAGCTCCATTTCCAGCGCGATCAAATAGGGCGTGGCACTCTTCTTTCCCGAGGATAAAGCTACGTGAAGAGGGTGGCCCCACCAGTCCTTTTCCCGCTGATATAACCGGAGATTACTGTGACGGTCGGCAAAATACTTAATGAGATCGGAGCCCTCGGCTAGTGTTGCACTCAATGCTTCCATGGCTTCGAGAGTGGAGATCACCGTACGGTAACCAGAACGCGGATATGTTGTGTCCAAATATTTCGTGAAGTCGTTGAAAAAAAACATCCGTTTACCGTTTCCGATCGGTTTATCACTACCTGGCGGCGTTTCTTCGCCGAGTTTTGTGAGGCTGAAATCTCTCCCGTCTGGGTCCAGGAGAGGCCTTTCAACATCTCCTTTGGAGAGAATAACCGCGGCCCCAAAGTCGATGAATGTTACATCTCCATCCCTTATAAAAGCTTCGCTTGCCACCAAAAGATCGCGGTGCTGGACGCCTTCCCCGTCGAGCGCAAGCTCCGTCCACACAACCCCCTGAAGCGCCTCGATCGACTCTTGCTCGTTCCCTTTTGCGAATACGTCGCCCAGACGCCTCCCCTCGGCCTCTTCGATTGCGAGAAACTCCATGCCTGGCCGGAGGTAGAGGCCCAGAAAATCCAGCGAAGTGACCTTTGGTTCCGGGTCCAGGACTATACCCTTACCCTCTGCCTCGAGACGCTTACGCTCTGCCTCGTGCGCCAGGACCATGTTGATCTCCGTGAGCTGTTCCTTGGTCACCACTACTTCCATGATTTTCTTGATATCCGCCTCGTCTATCTCACCTTCAGGAAAAAAATCCGGCACGACAGTCCGCAAAAACGGATGCGCTTTTATCCAGCTCAACACAAGCCTCTCACGCGTCAACACTTTAAGACCAAGATCCCAAGGATCCTCGCCGTCTTTGACATCTTTTCTTTTGACCATCGGTACACCCATTTTGATGAAATAAACTCTGCCCTCGGTGCCAATCCTTTTTGCTCTGAAGACGAGACTATTAATGCTGAAACTTACGAGCTCATCGATCTCAAACCAACGCCCAATGCTCCGTTTGCGCGGGTCTTCGGATTCCTTCGCGCCGTTCTGCGCCAGCCGGGCGCCGACAACTGAAAGAGAAGGCATATTATAGGAAGAGTTTCTCGCGATGTGGGCGACGCGGTTGCCGTCGTACTCGAGCACGAGACTGATCTTCTCCTCACGTCGCAGAGCTTTTAAAACGGTGAGAAGCGCTTCATAGTGGGCGCGGATCGCTTTCGAGTCGGGGTTGCCATTTTTTAAATTGTCCTGGAACCAGCCCAGACGAATGTCGAAAGCGTTTCCCGTCAGGTGGATACTTCCACTCTTGGCGGTGATCGTCGTTTGGTCTGGATCAATAGGCGCAGCTTCGACGCCTTCAGCGGCCGCGAGAGCCGTCTGGCGTTCGTGGTCGCGGGTGACACTCCCGATCGCGACTTCATATTTCAATTCATGACCGCGGGAACGGACTTCAGCTTCCCAGCGGTCCAAAAGCTCGATAAAAAGGGCCTTTGTCTCGGGTGTCACTTCGGTATACTGGATATCGTTTGCATAAAGATGGACTCTCGGAGGGGCTTTCGGGTCCTCCAGCTTCACGAACTGGCCCTTTTTGAGCCTGGCTTCGACTTCCCGCCTGTTCCTGACGATGCGCGCGCCCTCATACTGCGCCCTTTCCCGGGCCGTCAACGCCAGAACGCGCTTCATCCGCCCCTCGGACGTCTCCGTTTTCCGCCCCAGGATCAGGTCCTCAAACAGCTCAAGCTCCTCGTTCGTCGTAAGAAATTTTCCCGCTCCGTCCGCTTGTTTAAATCCCTTGGCGAGACGGGCTCCGGCAACTGCGCCCAATCCCTTTTTCAATCCTTCCACAACGCTCAACCGCGCTCCGTTGACGGCCAGTTCCAATTCTCTTCCCGGTTCGACGCCGACGTGGTCCCCCGTTTGTCCGGGCCGGTCTAAAATCTGGCCCAAAAGGATGCTCTCGTATTTTTTTTGGTTGGTTTCACTTAGGACTTGCGGAACGATCGAGACGTACGATATGCCATTCTGCTTGAACAGATCTTTCAGATGCTCGGCGTGATAGCCACCCGTGACAAGTGCCGCTTTCTCCGCCTTATCCTCGTTCATTTTGCGGAGCATGTTCCGGAGGAAAACATGGTCCCTTTCCTTTGTCAGACGGTAAAATTCCTTAGCTTGCAGGAACGCCTCTTCATATTTCTTATCTAGGAATAAAGCGTCCTCATAATACTGCTCGAGGTCCATGATCTTTTTGTTGAGGAAACCCGAGATCTCGACCGCGTCGAACTTTTTCGGGTCGCGCTCGATCGCGCCAGACTCCTCCGTCGTGATCGTCAAATTCATGAGTTTCCTCAAAAGCTTGATCGCTTCATCGGTTTCGAGAAGCCTTTTTTCATCTTTGTTTCGCGTGAGGGACGAGACGACCAAACGCTCCAGATTTTTTTGCTCATGAGAAAACTTCTGAGTATCCAGTTTTTGCGCTTCTTTGAGGTAGGCCAGATATTTCGAAAGTTCAGGGTAAACAGAGATTGCTTCGTCGCCCTTCGGGCTCCTCGCAATGAC
>CAZBAY010000034.1:0-4499 GCA_964489945.1 uncultured Planctomycetia bacterium | reverse complement strand
GAAGAAACTTCAAGCCACCGGCCAAGCCCCGCCGCCCAAGCCTCGATATCATAACACTTGGCCGCCGCGAAACCCATGTCGCCGCTACAAAGCTGCATGACCCGGTACGGGATCCCGAGAAGCTGAAGGATCTTTTCCGCGTCCTTCAAAAGTTTTTCATGTTCGTCGTAAGAATCTTCCGGACGCGTGAATTTGACGAGTTCCACCTTGTCGAACTGATGCACCCGCACAAGCCCCTTCGTGTCCTTGCCGTAGGAACCCGCCTCCCGGCGGAAACAGGGGGTATAAGCCGTGTACTTCAGCGGCAAGTCCTCCTCCTTCAAGACTTCATCCCGGTGAATATTGGTGATCGGGACCTCCGCCGTGGGCACGAGGAATAGGTCATCGTCCTTAAGCCGGTACATATCCTCTTCAAACTTGGGAAGCTGCCCTGTCCCCGTCATGCTTTGCCGGTTGACGAGCGATGGCGGCCACGCCTCGCGATACCCGTGCTGCCGCGTATGCGTATCGAGCATGAAATTAATAAGAGCCCGCACAAGCCCTGCTCCTGCTCCCGAGAAGAACGGAAAGGCACTCCCAGTGACCTTGGAAGCGACGCTCATGTTAAGAATACCCAGTTCAAGACCTAGTTCCGTGTGCTCTTTTGGCTTAAAATCATGCTTTTTGGGCTCCCCCCAACTCGAAACAAGGGTATTTTTTGTGTTATCCACCCCAATTTGTACTGTTTTATGAGGAATATTTGGGATAACAAGTAAAATATCAAGTAATTTTACTGTAACATCACCCACTTTAGTCTCAAATTCGTCTATTTTAAGGGAAATAGACTTCATTGAGGCGATAGTATCCTTTGGATCCTTCTTTTCCTTAAGGAGGGCTGTGATCTGGTCGTTGGCTTGGTTCTTCTGGGCACGCAGGGCATCCAGCTCTTTGATGAGGGATCTGCGGTCAGTGTCACTCTTGAGGAGGTGGTCAAAATCCAGCTTGGGAGCCCTGGTTTTCAGGGCCTCCCGGACTTCGTTTTGGTGTTCTCTAATGTAGGCTAGGTCTAACATAGGAAATCTATGAGCCGACTGGGGATCGAACCCAGGACACCTGCCTTAAAAGGGCAGTGCTCTACCAGCTGAGCTATCGGCTCTAATTCTGGGTTAACTCTTTTTCCTTCAGGCTATGGGCTTGGTCAACCAATTGAATGTACTTATCGGTAAGCTTTTGGACGCTTTCCTGGGATTTGCGGCTGTCATCCTCCGTGATCGCCTTGTCCTTCTCGAGCTGCTTCATTTTTTCGTTGGCTTCACGGCGGATGGCACGGTGCGCAACGCGCGCCTCTTCGGCGTTCTTGGCGGAGACTTTGACGAGCTCTTCCCGGCGCTCGCGCGTCAAAGCTGGGATCACGAGACGGATCAATTTTCCGTCAATGACCGGCGCGATGCCGAGATCCGAATCGCCGAGGGCTTTTTCGATGGGCTTCAGGGCCTGCGCGTCCCACGGCTGTATGAGGATCATGCGCGGCTCGGGGATGGTAATATTGGCGACCTGCTTGAGCGGCGTGGGCACGCCGTAGTAATCGACCCGGAGGTGTTCGACCATGCCGGCATTGGCGCGGCCCGAGCGGAGCGCCCCAAGGTTCTTCTGAAAAACCTCGAGCGATTTCTTCATACGTTCTTCGGCGTCGTGCAGGACCGCCTGCGAGGTGTTCATGTTAGTTGGAAACAACCGTTCCGATATTTTCACCGCTGACAACGCGGCGGATATTGCCCTGCCGGGTGAGATTGAAGACAATGATCGGCAGGTCATTGTCCATGCAGAGGCTGATCGCCGTGGCGTCCATGATCTTGAGCTTTTTCTTTAGGACGTCCATGTAACGCAATTTGTGGTAACGCGTAGCGCCCTTCACTTTCTCGGGATCGGCGGAATAAATGCCGTCCACCTTGGTCGCCTTAAGGATGACCTCGGCCCCGAGCTCGATCGCGCGCAGCGCGGCGGCGGTATCCGTCGAAAAATAGGGATTGCCGGTACCGCCGGCGAGAATGACGACCCTGCCCTTTTCCATATGGCGGATCGCGCGGCGGCGGATGTAGGGTTCCGCGACAGCCTGCATCGCGATAGCGGTGAGGACGCGGGTAAAGACACCTTTGCGCTCGAGCGCGTCCTGCAGCGCGAGGCTGTTGATGACTGTCGCGAGCATGCCCATATAATCGGCCGTCGAACGGTCAACTCCCCGCGCGGAGGCTTCCAGTCCGCGAAAAATATTCCCGCCGCCGATCACAATGGCCAGTTCGAGGCCCGATTCGCGGACTTCCTTGACCTGCAGCGCGATGGACTCGACGATCTTGGGGTCAATGCCGTAGCCCTGGCCGCCCTGAAGCGCCTCGCCGCTGATCTTGAGGAGGATCCGTTTGTACGACCCGTTCTTTTTTATGATGGGAGTGTTTCCCCGAGCTGGAAGCGGACAAACCGCTTCACCTGCACCGTGTCGCCGAGTTTCTTGGCTGCGTTGGTCACAAGCTGTGTGACGGTCATCTTATCGTCACGGATAAAAATCTGGTCCAGCAAACAATGGGACTGATAAAATTTTTCGAGCTTTCCCTGGATGATCTTTTCGAGAATGTTTTCAGGCTTCCCCTTCACCTCTTCCCTGAAGATGGCCTTTTCCCTCTCGAGCGTTGCCGCCGGCACTTCCGTACGGACCACACAGAGAGGATTGGAAGCGGCCACCTGCATCGCGAGGTCCTTGCCTAGCTCGTGGAAGGCCGTCTCTTTTCTCGTTTCAGGGCGCGCCGACCCCAGCTCCACAATGACGCCGAGTTTATTGTTGGCGTGAATATAGGTGAAAAGCGAGCCTTCTTCCGCGTCCAGAACACGGGCGCGGCGCACGAGCAATTTCTCGCCGATCTTCGACGTAAGTTCAGCCAAGCGGTGAGAAACTTTGTCTTGTGCTATCGCGCCTTCCCCGTGGGAAAGGGTCTCGGTTAGCGCAAGATCAATGAGCGCCTTGAAATCTTCCGTACGGGCGACAAAGTCGGTCTCGCAATTGGCTTCCACGAGAACCGCCTTTTTGCCGTTCACGCGCGCCGCCACGAGACCCTCTTTCGCTTCACGCCCCGCGCGCTTGGCCGCCTGCGCGACGCCTTTTTTCCGAAGAGCGTCGATCGCTTTTTCGATATCTCCGCCAGAGGATTCGAGAGCGGATTTACAGTCCATCATCCCCGCTCCCGTTCTCTCGCGCAATTGTTTGACCGCGTCGACCGATGCCGCCATGCTTATGCCTTTTCCTCTTCGCCAGGCACGACCGCGCCATTCCCGGCGGTTTCTTCGGCAGTCTCTTCTGCCACCGTTTCGCCCTTTGCCGGCGCGGAAGGCCGCTTGATCTTCTGAAGACCTTCGATCAGGCTGTCCACGACGATACTGGTCAAAAGCTTGACCGAGCGGATCCCGTCATCATTTCCCGGGATCGGGTATTGGATGAGATCCGGATCTGAATCCGTGTCGACGATCGCGACGACTGGGATCCCGAGGCGGTTCGCCTCTTTCACGCCGATGTCCTCTTTTTTGGCATCAATGACAAAAAGCGCGCCTGGAAGTCTTCCCATCTCGACGACGCCGGCGAGGTTCCTCTCAAGTTTTTTGATCTCATTCTCGAGGTCAGCCACTTCTTTTTTCTTGAGCGCCTCGAACGTCCCGTCCGTCCTCATTTGGACAAGGCTCCGGTAACGGCGCACGCTGTTGCGGATCGTCTGGTAGTTGGTGAGCATGCCGCCCAGCCACCGGTGGTTCACAAAGTACATGCCGCAGCGCTTGGCTTCAAATTCGACGATCTGCTGGGCTTGGGGTTTGGTGCCCACGAAAAGGATCGGCGCGCCGGTCGCGGCGATGTCGCGGATGAAATTGCAGGCTTTCGTCAGATGCGAGGCTGTTTTTTCGAGGTCAATGACATAAACACCGTTCTTTTCTCCGAAAATGAACGGCTTCATCTTGGGATTCCACTTCTTGGCCTGATGCCCGAAGTGAACCCCCGCTTCGAGCAAACTTTGAATTAATTCCTTCGACATTTGATTCTCCTTTATGTTTTAAGGGAACGCATAACCCAATTAATAGCAAAGGGTTAGGTACGGTTTCCCGTTCTCCCCGGTCCGAAGACCTGTTTCGGTTAACCCCGGTATTATAGCAGAGATTTAAAGCCAGGCAAGCGTTTTAAACCCGGAACTGCAGCTCGTACAAGCGCTTATAGAGGCCACCCGCCTGCAGGAGCTCCTCGTGGCTTCCGGTCTCGGCGATCTTCCCGTCGTTCAGGACGATGATCTTGTGGGCATCCTTGATCGTGGAAAGCCGGTGCGCGATAACGAGCACCGTGCGCCCCCGCATGAGGTTGTGGATCGCCTCCTGCACGAGGATCTCCGACTCCTAGTCAAGGGCCGAGGTGGCCTCATCAAGGATGAGAAGCGGCGGGTTTTTCAGCACGGCGCGGGCGATCGAGACCCTCTGCTTTTCGCCGCCCGAAA
>CAZBAY010000033.1:0-12144 GCA_964489945.1 uncultured Planctomycetia bacterium | reverse complement strand
CCCGAGATCCGGCTGGGGATGATCTTTCCCCGCTCGGTGATGAAATAGCGCAGGCGGCCGATATCCTTATAATCGATCGTCGCGATCTCCTCGGGCGTGAACTTACAGGTACGCTTGCGGATGAATTTGGGTTTTTTATTCTTGTCTATCTTCTTTTTTATTTTTTTCTTCTCGAACATGCTATCTCCTTATGAAATTCCGTTAGAAGGGAACTTCCTCTTCCTCTTTATTACCCACCGGAGGCGCTTCCTCAAGCTGGATCTCGGCGATCTCTTCCTTGGCGCCCTGGGAAATATCGGCGGGGGCTTCCTTCCCCTTGCCGGGCCCGCCTTTCAGGAACTGGACATTCAGCGCGATCACTTCCATCGCGTTGCGCTTCTGCCCGTCCGGTCCGTCCCAGGACCTCGACTGGAGACGTCCCTCGACGAACACGGGACTGCCCTTCGTGAGATACTCCGCGCAAACCTCGGCCATCCGGCCCCACACGACGACGCGGACAAAGCTTGTTTCCTCTTTCTTCTCGCCGGTCTGGAGCTTATAGACGCGGTTCACCGCGACTGTGAAGCTTGCCACCGCCGCGCCGCTTGGAATGTAGCGCAGCTCCGGATCCCTCGTTAGATTGCCGATCAGAAGTACTTTATTGAGACTGGCCATGACCGCCTCCCCGTCGTTTAACGCTCGTCCTTGTTGATCAATAGATACCGGATGATCTGGTCGTTCAGTCGCAGCACCTGGTCGAGCTTTTTCGTCTGCGGGCCGTCGATCTGAAAATTGAGGATCACGTAATAACCTTCCTGACGCTTATTGATCTTGTAGGCCAGGCGGCGTTTTCCCCATTCCTGCATGCCGTCGATGCGGCCGCCGTTCTTGGAGATCGTTTCCTGCACCTGCGTCACGACGCCTTTCGTGAGCTCCGGCGATAGTTCCGGGCTGATGATAAAAACACCTTCGTAATTCTTCATTCCTTGACTCCTTTTTCGTTCACTGATTGTAATTGACTTAAAACATTCATCGCCGCGTCCAGCCCTTCTTCCGCCCAGGCCCGGCACACCTTCACGGCTTTTTCCAAAATTTCCGGCAGCGCTTTCTCGTCCGCTTTCGAAAAAACCTCGAGCACGTACCGCGCGAGGTCTTTGGGCAGCGGCTCTTTTCCCACCCCGACGCGCAGCCTCGCGAACTCCTCCGTCTCGAGCGCCTCGATGACGCTGGCAAGCCCCTTGTGCCCGCCCGAGCTTCCCCGGCCGCGAAGGCGCAATTTCCCGAGAGGCAAATGGACGTCGTCGCAAACGATCAAGACGTCCAGCGGCGTGAGCTTGTGCCCTTTCAAAGCCTCCCGGACCGCCGGGCCCGTCCGGTTAACATAGGTCGCCGGCTTCAAGAGTTTCACGCGCGCCAGACGCGTTTTCTTCAGCGCGTCGACGACCCTAAAACCGGCATTGTGCCGGGTGTCCCGGTATTCTCCGCCGGGATTCCCGATGCCGACGACGAACTTCAATTATTTCTTCTCGGCCTTCGGCGCTTCCTTGGCTTTGGCCTCTTCCTTGGGTTTCTCGCCGGGCTTCGCGGCGCCCTCTTCTTCCTTCTTCTCGCGGATAACCTCGACTTCCGGCGCTTCACCCGGAAGCGCTTCCTCTTCCTTCTTTTCCTCGCGCAGTTTCACCTGGAAAAGAAGCGCGTCGGGGTCGTTCAACACCCGGACCTTGTCCGAAAGCTTGAGGTCGCTGACGTGGATCGAGTCGTTGAGCTTGAGGCCCGATACGTCCACCTGGATGTGCTTGGGAATGTCGGTCGGGAGACATTCGACCTTCACTTCCCTAAGCGGATGGTCGAGCGTGCCGCCCTCGAGCTTCACGCCGACGGGCTCGCCAAGTCCGACGACCTCGACGTCCACCTGAATTTTTTCCGTCAGCGAGATCTCATTGAAATCCACGTGAAGGATGTTCCGCTTTACGGGGTCCTGCTGGATCTCCTTAATGATGACTGAGCGGGGTTTGGCCTTCTTCTCTTTTTCGATCGTGAGGTTGAACAGGATGTTCTCGCCGCGCGCGGACTGGAGGATCTTCGTGATCTCCTTGTCGACGAGCGAGATCGACACCGGCTCCTCACCCCGGTGATAGACGATGGCCGGCACAAAGCCCGCTTTGCGGAGCTTGTTCACCGCCTGTTTTCCTTTTTCTTCCCTCACTGCCGCTTTCAATTGTATCTGTTCCATTTCTTCCTGCCCTCTCTATTTAATAATGAAAATTAAGGCCGCGCGCTTACTGGAACAAGCTGCTGACCGACTTTTCCCCGTGTATCCTTCTGATCGTCTCGCCTAAAAGCGGGGCCACCGTAAGCACTTTAAAGACGCCGTCGCGCTTCGACGGGGCGAGCGGAATGCTGTCCGTGATGACGAATTCCTCGATCTTGGAGCTCTTGATCCGTTCGATCGCCGGCCCCGAAAGGACGCCGTGCGACACGGCCGCCCAGATCTTGAGCGCCCCGGCCTTTTTGAGCGCCACCGACGCTTCGCATATGGAGCTTGCCGTCGCGACGAGATCATCCACGATGACGATGTTCTTCCCCTTCACTTCACCCAAAATGCTCATCACTTCCGCGTGGCGGTCGTCGATGCGCCGTTTGTCGACGATGGCCAGGCCCGCGTTCAGTTTCTTCGCGTAGGCTCGCGCCATCTTGATGCCGCCGACGTCCGGAGACGCGACGACAAGATCCTTGATCTTTTTCTTTTTAAAATAATCCACGACCACTTTCACAGCGAAAAGATGATCGAGCGGAATGTCAAAAAACCCCTGGATCTGACTGGCATGCAGGTCCATCGTTAAAACCCGGTCCGACCCCGCCGTCACCAGCAGATTCGCCACGAGTTTCGCCGTGATCGGCACGCGCGGCTGGTCTTTGCGGTCCTGGCGCGCGTAGCCAAAATACGGGATGACCGCCGTGATGCGCCGCGCCGAGGCGCGCTTCAACGCGTCGATCATGATGAGAAGTTCCATCAGGTTGTTGTTGGTCGGCGGGCACGTGGACTGCACGATGAACACATCCCTGCCGCGGACGTCCTCATTGATCTTCACGCGGATCTCGCCTTCGCTGAACGTCGTGACGAGCGCGTCGCCAAGCGGCACTTTCAGGAAGGTCGCGATCTTCTTCGCCAGATCCTGATTGGAATTGCCCGTGAAAATTTTTAATTCGCCGTTCACGCTGTGCTTTATCCTTTGCCTTTTAAAATTTTCGCCGGCACTCCCGCGACGACCGCGCCTGCCGGTACGTTCTTCCGGGCCGTCACGACCGATCCCGCGCCGGTCCTCGCCCCGCGCCCCACTGTCACCGGCGCCACCAGCACCGTGCCGCTTCCGATCTGCGCCTTGTCCCCAATAACGGTCTTATGTTTCTTCTTCCCGTCGAAATTCGCCGTGATCGTTCCCGCGCCGATATTGACCGCCGACCCGATCTCCGCGTCACCGACATAACTCAAATGTTTAATGAGCGACTTGGCCCCGACCTTGGAACGGACCACCTCGACAAAATTCCCGACCGTGCAGCCGTCCCCGATCTTTGAGCCGCCGCGGATCCGCGCGAAAGGGCCGATCTGGCAGTTTTTTCCGATCACGGTACCGGCTTCGATCACGGTGTTCGGATGGATCACGGTGTCGGACCCGATCTTCACGTCCGCGTCGATCGTGACGGTGCGGGGATTCCGGATCGTCACGCCGCTTTCCATCAACCGTTCCAAAATATCTTTTTGCATGATCGACTCAAGGTCCGCCAGGTCCCGCCGCGTGTTGACGCCCCGCGCTTCCCCATCCTTCGCGGTGACAAGCGACTCGACCCGGCCTTTTTTCGCCAAAATTTCAATGACGTCCGTCAGGTAGTACTCTTTTTTCACCGGATCGCGCCGGACGGACTTGAGCGCCTCAAAAAGGCGCTTCGAACGAAAAACGTAACAGCCGGTATTGATCTCCCGGATCGCCTTCTCTTCCGGCGTCGCGTTCCGGTCTTCCACGATTCTTTCCACAAGGCCCCGGGGGCCGCGCTTCACCCGCCCGTAACCCGAGGGGTCTTTCAGCACGACCGACAGAACCGAACAGTCCGTCGAACGGGCCACATGGCCGCGTAAAAGCGTCCGCATCGTCTCCGCGGAAATGAGGGGCGTGTCGCAATAAAGGACGAGCACCGATCCCTGAAAACCGTTCAATCTTCCGGCGGCCTGGTTCACCGCGTGGCCGCTTCCCAAAAGCGCTTTCTGAAGCACCACTTCGGCCCGCCCGGCCGCGAAACGCCGCACGTCCTCGACCTTATGCCCGGCCACGACAAAAATTTTCCGCGCGCCCAAACTTCCAGACTTCTCCAGGAGCCAGCCCAGCATCGGCTCGCCGCAGATCGGGTGAAGCGCCTTCGGCGTCTCCGACTTCATGCGCGTCCCTTTCCCGGCCGCCAGGATCACGACGGCGAGCCCTCCGGGGACACGCGTTTTAGGCAATTTTCTTGTTCGCGCTGCGTTTGCCTGTTTCAATGAGCACGGGACGCTCGCGTTTGGTGACGGTCGACCCGTCGATGACGCATTCGCGGACGCCGTTCATCGAGGGCACATCGTACATCACGTCGAGCATCAGGTCTTCCAGGATCGCGCGAAGGCCGCGCGCGCCGGTATTCTTTTTCGACGCTTCCTTCACGATCTCTTTGAGCGCCGCGTCGGTGAACGTCAGCTCGACGCCATCAATTTCGAAAAATTTCTGGAACTGGCGCACGAGCGCGTTCTTCGGCTTCACGAGAATATCGAGAAGGTTCTGCTCATTCAAGCGGTCCAGCGTTCCCACCACCGGGAAACGGCCGATGAACTCCGGGATCATGCCGAACTTGATCAGGTCTTCCGTCTCCACGCAGGAGAGGAGCGAATCCGCCTTGCGGTCCTGCCGGAAATGGTGGCCGTGAAAACCGATCGCCCGGTTCCCCAGGCGCCGTTCGATGATCTTCTCAAGACTTGAGAACGTGCCGCCGCAGATAAAAAGGATATTGGTCGTATCGACCTGCACGCTCTCGCTCTGCGGGTGCTTGCGGCCGCCCTGAAGCGGGATGCTCGCCTTCGTGCCTTCTAAAATTTTCAAAAGCGCCTGCTGAACGCCCTCGCCCGAGACATCCCTCGTGATCGACACATTTTCGTGGGTCTTCCCGATCTTGTCGATCTCGTCGATGTAAATGATGCCGACCTGCGCCCGCGCCACGCTTTGATTGGCGTCCTGCAGGAGCCGGAGGATCACGTTCTCGACGTCCTCCCCGACATAGCCGGCCTGCGTCAGCGTCGTCGCGTCGGCGATCGCGAACGGCACTTTTAAAATTTTCGCGAGCGTCCGGGCCAGAAGCGTCTTGCCCGATCCGGTCGGGCCGATGAGAAGCACATTCGACTTCTCAAGCTCGACCTCTTTCGTGTCGACCTGGGAAAAAACACGCTTGTAATGGTTATAAACACTGACCGAAAGCTGTTTTTTGGCTCGGTCCTGGCCGATCACGTACTCATCGAGGACCTTCTTGAGTTCGCTGGGCTTCGGAAGGTTCTTTAAAAGGATCTGCTCTTTTTTCGACTCGACCGCGCTCTTCGACTCACGGTCCAGGATCTCGTTGCAGAACTTGACGCACTCTTCGCAAATGTAAACCTCCGGGCCCGAGAAAAGCTTCTCGTCGCTTTTCGACGCCCGGTGGCAGAACGAACATTTATTGGAAGCAGTCTTCACTGGTCAAACCCCTTGAAGTCAAACGCCCTGCGCTGTTATAGTGTTCCTAAACTTTTGCCCTGTGGTGTAACGGTAGCACACCGCCCTTTGGAGGCGTGAGTCATGGTTCGAATCCATGCGGGGCAGCTTTAAAACGTCGACGCGACAAAAACCTGCCAGCCCTTGTTCTCCCGCCTCAAAAAACGCGCCGCCCGGCGGGCCGCTTCGCCCGTCCGGAAAATCCCGAAAACCGCCGAACCGCTGCCCGACATCAGACTCCCTAGAGCACGCTGGTTCAGCAATTTTTTCTTGATCTCTAAAATTGTCGTAACTCTTTTATTTAGAGCAGCTTCTAGACTGTTCTGTAAGAGTTTCGAAAGACGCGGCGTAGACCCCTCTTGAAAGGAACGGAGCAACATTCTAGCATTGGTCTTTTTGGGTGTCAAGGAAGACGGCGAAAGGGCCTGGTAGGCCTCTTTCGTCGAGATCAAGAACGGCGGCTTGACGATACAGTGCCACATTTTGGGGCCCCGATAGGCGATTTTATTCAAAATTTCGCCCCGCCCCTCTCCGACCGCGTAAGGCGTCTCCAAAATAAAAAAAGGCACGTCGCTGCCAAGCTTCGACGCGAGTTTCAAAAGCGCTTTGCGGGAGAGGCCGCGCTTCCAGAAACGGTTCAGACCCAGGAGCGTGGCTGCCGCGTTGCTGGAGCCCCCGCCAAGGCCCGCCGCCACGGGGATACGCTTCCGGATCCGGATAAGGACCCCTGTTTTGATCTTGAATTCATCACGGAGAAGTTGTGCGGCCCGGGTCACGATATTTTTAGGGCCTCGCGGAAGGGACTTTGAATCCGTTTCAATACGGATACCGGACGGGCGGTGAGTAAATATCAATTCGTCCGCCAGGCTGATCCGCTCAAAGAGCGTCTGAATCTCGTGATAGCCATCTTTTCGTTTGAAGCGGACGTTTAGAAAAAGATTGACCTTGGCGGGCGAAAGGATCCTAAGGCGCCGGGGCGGCAACAGCAGCTTCCTTGCCATTTGATTCCTTGGGGATGGTGAAGCCGAAAAGTTTGAAAGCCTCCTGGATGGACTGGGACTCCACGAGGAATTTCTTCAATAATTCCTCGTCCGTCAGCTTTTTAGCCTGGTAATCCAGGACAGCCTCGCGCCCCACGACGAGCTTTTGCCGGTTCATGTAGTCCTGGATCTCGAGGAGGTCATAGTTGGTGAATTGGTAACCTGTCAAAACGCCGTTCACCACTTTAAAGATGTCGAGAACGAGCTTGCGCGGATCGTCGGCCTTCAGCGCGATGACGGCAAAATGGAATTCGCGGCGGCCGTCCTTCACCTCAAAGTTGCCGTCGACGAGTACAAAATTCTGGAGCGACAACTCCCCCTTCGCGTCCTTCGAAAAGTGGAAACGGATCCGCTGGACCATCTGTTCGGCCAGGAATTTTTCCTTCGTCATTTCCTCGAGCGCGTACGCGTCGACCGGGTCGGCGGTTTTGGCTTCCTGCCGGGCCTGGCCGAAAAGCGTGCGGTTGATGGACTCCTCGATGCCGATCGCGTCGGCATGCGCGCGGCGGATGTCGTCGAGAGAACGGGTGACGACGAGCTCATTGCCCTGCTTCTTGTCCCGGAGGACGACCGTGCAGAAATCCACCTGCAGATCCGTCGAAAGCGACACGCGCGTCACGACCTGCAGGATCTTTCCCATCGCCTCGTGCACTTCCTTGGGGACCTGTCCCTTCTCATCCGTGAGGGAATCGAGGGTCACGAAAGCCCCGACGGTCTTTCCGGTAACTCGGGCCTTCACTTCCAGTTTGTACTCGTTGAGACTGATCTCTTCGATCGCCTTGGGAACACTGTCGGCGGGGTAGGAATACTTCGGGCCGCAGCCTGACAAAGTAAACATGAACGCCAACAGCGCGCTGCCGGCGGCCAGTCCGATCAGGCGGCTATTTTGATTTGGTTTCCTTGGGGACATACTTGGCCGCAAGCCGCGGATTGGATTTTCCATATTCCTTGAAAATGGCCTCGATATCGTCGTAGTCGAGCTCCTTGCGCTCGATAAGCTCCTTCGCGAAGCGCTCGAAAATGACATTTTCCTTCTTTAAAAGGTCTTCCACGTCTTTCAGGCAGGACTGAATGATCTGATGCGTCTCGTTGTTCAGCTTGTCCTTGACGCTGCCGGAAAGCTGATCCGGAGGAATGGACGTGTAGTCCCCCAGGGATTCCGTGATGCCCATGCCCAGACGCCAGACCATATTGTGCGTCAGACGCATCGCGGCCTGAAAATCGCTGCCCACGCCGCTCGACGTGACGCCGAATTTGAGTTTCTCGGCGACGTAGCCCGCGATGAAAACACGGATCTCCGCCAGGAACCAGTCGCGGTTCTTGAACATCTGGTCTTCCGCAGGAAGCGAGTAGGTCACGCCGCCCGCCGGGCCCCTCGGAATAATAGAGGCTTTGAACACGTCGTCCGTCGGGTGAATGAGATACGTGACGACGAGATGCCCCGCCTCATGATAGGCGGTGATCGTCATTTCCTTTTCGCTCACCTTTGTGTGGCGTTTCAATCCGAGCTCAATGCGCTCCATCGCTTCCGACAGGTGGTCCTCATTCACGACATCGTGCTTGCCGCGCGTCGCGATAAGGGCGGCTTCTTTCGTCATGTTCGCGATGTCGGCCGGAGTCTTCTGGACGGCCTTGCGGGCGAAGCGCCCGATATCGATCGTCGGATCATATTTGATCTTGGAAAGGTAATACCGGAAAATATCTTCGCGTTCCTGGAGATCCGGCTTGTCCACGTAGATCTTGCGGTCGAGCCTGCCGGGGCGGAGAAGCGCCTCATCAAGGTTCTGCTCGGGGGCGTTCGTCGCCGCGATGACGATGACGTTCTCGTCCTTGTCCTTCAAGCCGTCCATTTCGGCGAGGAGCTGGTTCTGGGTGGAATTGGTCTCTTCGGTGCCGCCGAACACGGAAAAGACGCGTTTGCGCCCGATCGCGTCGACTTCATCAATGAAGATAATGCAGCCGCCGTGCGCATAAGCCAGGCGGCGGGCCTTGGTGAAAAGCTGACGGACGCGGGAGGCGCCCACGCCGACGAACACTTCGACGAATTCCGAGCCCGACATCGAAATGAAGGGGATCCCGGCTTCCGTCGCGATGGCCTTAGCCAGATAAGTCTTTCCGCAGCCCGGCGGGCCCATCATCAGCATGCCGCGGATGATGTTGCCGCCGATCTGTTGGACACGGGCACGGTCCGTGATAAGCCCCACGAGTTCCTTGGCTTCCATCTTGGCGGCTTCCATCCCAATCACGTCTTTCCACGTGATGTTCACCCCTTCGCTCTTGATCTGCTTTTTCTTGAGCTTCTGCAGCCCTCCCTGGAGCACCCAGGAATAGAGGACCACGAAGATCACGGCGCTGATCGTGGCCTGCAAGCCCATCGTGGAAAGCCACGCCACCATGTAGGAGCGCTGGTAAGAATCGATCGAACTCAACGCGGCGAAGGGGATCCAAAAAATGAAAATGACCCAGAACACCACGACGATCTTGACCCAGTGGTTCCACCAGAAGAGCTTCAGTTTTTTCATCGGACTATAAACCCCGCTTCTTATGTCTGTCGCGGCGGCGTCTTTTTTTTCTTTTGTGGACCGCCATTTTATGGCGTTTCCGTTTTTTTCCGCAAGGCATGTCTGACCCTCCTCTAGTCGATCACTTTGTTCAAAGGATATTCGACGATCCCCTGGGCCCCCGCCTCTTTCAATTTGGGAATGAGGTCCCGGATCACTTTTTCGTCCACGATCGTATCCACATCATACCACTTTTCGTTGGGAACGCTGAAATCAGGATGCAGATTGGACACCGTCGGGTTTTTCATCGCCGGAAGGAGCGCCACGAGCCGTTTCAGATCCTCTTCCTTAACGTTCATCTTGATCCCCACCTTCGATTCCGAATTGATGGCCCCCTGCAGAAGCATCGCGATGTGGTCCATCTTCCGTTTCTTGTCCTTGTTCTCGAACGCCTTCTTATTGGCGATGAACTGCGTCGTCGAGTGGCAGAGCGTCTCCACGATCCTCAGCTTATTCGCGCGGAGCGAAGAGCCTGTCTCCGTGAGCTCGACGATGGCGTCCACGAGACCGGAGGCCACCTTCACTTCCGTGGCCCCCCAGCTAAACTCTACGTCGGCCTTCACGCCGTTGGATTTCAAATATTTTTCCGTAAAACCTTTAAGTTCAGTGGCGACACGCTTGCCCTCGAGGTCCTTGACCGACTTGATCGGCGACGCTTCCGGCACGGCGAGCACCCAGCGAACAGAGTTCATTCCCGTCTTCGCGTAAACGAGCTCCTTTACGCGGACGACGTCCGAACCGTTCTCCAGGATCCAGTCCTCCCCCGTGATCCCGCAGTCGAGCGCGCCGTCCTCGACGTAGCGCGACATTTCCTGGGCGCGGATCAAGACCGCCTCAATTTCGGGGTCATCCACGTAGGGAAAATAAGAGCGCGAGCCGACCGTGACTTTGTAGCCGGCCTTGCCGAACATTTTGAAGGTTGATTCCTGGAGACTCCCCTTGGGAAGGCCAAGTTTCAGTTTGAACGCTGGATTGGACAAAACTTTTTAGTTCCTATCTTGTTTAAAATTAATAACTTAGAAAAAAAATATAAGCCCCGATCGGCTTATATCTGATTGCGAAAGTGTAACATAGTTAAAAAAATATGTCAATTTAGGGCCCCGATAGTCTTGCCTCGCCACCCCGCTTAGGATATAATGCCGCGATTAACATGATCAAATTCCTGCGGAATAAAACGGTTCAAAAGCGGATCTTCCTGGGGCTGGCCATCCTTATTATCCCCGCGTTCACGCTCTGGGGCGTCACCCTCAATAAAGAGGAAGGCAGCATCCCCTCGACGCTCGGTTATATAGAAAGCCGGCGCGTGACGCTGAAGGATTATCTCGCCAGCTACCGCGCCGCGCAGCACGAGATCCTGTTCCGCTACGGCGACCGGGCCGCTGAGATCGCGCCACTCGTGAATTTGAAGGGCGAGGCGTGGGACCGCCTGCTGCTCGTGCATTACGCTCAAAAGGAAAAAATACGGGTGAGCGACAAGGAAGTCGTTCAGTGGCTTACGCAGCAGCCCGTTTTTTCCAATAAAGGGACGTTTGACCCCAATTTTTACACGCTCTACGTCACGAACTACCTCCGGACCTCGAAGCGCGATTTTGAGGAGGAGATCCGCCAGCTCCTGGCCATCGCGAAGATCGGCGACAAGCTTCGGGTGGACATAAAGATCAGCGATGAGGAATTAAAAAAGCTTACCATCGAGGAATTAAAAACGACGGAGGGCGCCCCCGCGTTCGACGAAAAAAAATTCAATGAGGAGAAAGAAGCGATCCGCGAGAGGATGACCGCGCGAAAAACCGTGGAAGCAATGGGAAAACTTCTGGAAACACTGCGGAATAAATTGAAAGTCGATCTTGAAACGATGCGGAAGCTCTTCGCCGAAGAGCCGGCCGAAACGTCGCCCCCGAATTCTCCTGTCGGGGGCCAGAGCCAGACTTGATCCCCGCCAAAAAATTGCGGGGATGACAGCTAAGCTCTTTTACTTAAAAGGTCTTTTAGTTCCTTCATGAAGTGATTGATGTCCTTGAACTGCCGGTACACGGACGCGAAACGCACGTACGCCACCTCGTCCACCTTGTGCAGCTGGTCCATCACGATCTCGCCGATGACCTGTGCCTTCACTTCCCGGTCAAAATTTTTCTGAAGGTCCTTCTCCACGCGGTCGACGACCGACTCGACCTTCTCCATGCTCACCGGGCGCTTCTCGCAGGCCTTTAAGATCCCCGAGATGATCTTGTTGCGGTCGAACGCCTCGCGGCGGCCGTCCTTCTTGATGACGAGAAGCGGGGCCTCCTCAATGTACTCGTAGGTGGTGAAGCGCTTTTTGCACTTCAGGCATTCCCGGCGCCGCCGGACGCTTTTGTCCTCGTTCGAGGACCGCGAGTCTATGACCTTGTCTTCAACGTGACCGCAAAAGGGGCATTTCATTTTCAAATTTCTCCAAAAGTTCCGGATAGAGCGGGAATTTTCTCGTCAGGGCCTTCACTTCTTCGCGCACAGCCGAGGCTTTTTCCTCCGAACCAATGTTCGAGCAGACCTCATCGATCCAGCGCGCGATGAGCGCCATCTCGCCTTCTTTAAAGCCGCGTGTCGTGACGGCGGGTGTGCCAAGGCGCACCCCTCCGGCTTTGAAAGGGCTCTGCGTGTCGAAAGGGATCGCGTTCTTGTTCGCCGTGATCGACGCGTGGTCGAGCGCTTCCGCGCAGTCTTTTCCGGTCAGCCCTTTTTTATTCACGTCGACGAGCATCAGGTGGTTGTCCGTGCCGCCGGAGACGAGCCGCCAGCCGCGCTTCGTGAGCTCCTCGGCGA
>CAZBAY010000032.1:0-6867 GCA_964489945.1 uncultured Planctomycetia bacterium | reverse complement strand
GATCGCTTTGCGCGTCTTGTCCGAAGTGGGCCGCAGCTTCGGATTTGGTTTAAAAAGAATGGGTTGGCCGCGCAGCGCGCCGGTCAGGATCCTCATTATGCCAGGACCGCGAGTTTTTCGTCAGACGCTTTGAAACGGGCCTGGAGCGCGCGTTTCAGAGGCCTGTTTTCGGCAAGCTCAAGGTCCGGATCGCGCTCGACGATGCGTTTAGCCTCATTCCGCGCCAGCTCAAGGATCGCCGTGTCGCGCGCCAGGTCCCCGATACGCAGGCTTGGCAGGCCGTGCTGTTTTTCCCCGACGATGTCCCCCGCGCCCCTAAGGTCCAGATCTTTTTCGGCGATCTCGAATCCGCTCTGGGTCTTTTCAAAAGCGCCGAGCCGCTCCGCCGTTTCGTCGCCCGCGGCGTCGGAAATAAGAAAACAGAAAGACTCCTCGCTCCCTCTGCCGACACGGCCGCGGAGCTGATGAAGCTGGGCCAGCCCGAATTTTTCGGCGTTCTCGATGACCATCACCGCCGCGTTCGGGACATCGACACCTACCTCAATGACGACGGTGGAGACCAAAAGCTCGATACGCCCTTCCCTAAAATCCTGCATGATCTTTTTTTTCTCCGGAGATCTCATTTTGCCATGCAGAAGACCCACCTTCCGGTGCGAGAAAATGTCCGAGAGCTCCGAGTGGGCCGCCAGCACCCCTTTGGGAGAAATTTCTTTTTTTTCAGAAATGAGCGGACAGATCACATAGCCCTGCCGGCCCTTCGCGAGCTGGGACTCCAAAAAAGCGCAGATCTCGGCGCGCCGGGCATTCCCCACCCACAGCGTCTTGACCGGCTGGCGCCCCTTGGGAAGTTCCGTGATCGAGGAAATGTCCAGATCGCCGTAGAGCGTCATCGCGAGCGTCCGCGGAATGGGGGTCGCCGTCATGAGGAGAAGATGCGCGGAACCCGCGCATTTTGTCTTGAGCGCCGCGCGCTGGGAAACGCCGAATTTATGCTGTTCGTCGATGACGACAAGCCCCAGCTTCTTGAAGCGAACATTCTCCTGAATGAGCGCGTGGGTACCGACCAAGACCTGAAGCGCTCCCGACGCGGCCTCGCGCAACACGCGCGCCCGCTCGTCCGGGGAGATCCCCTGCGCCAAATAACCGCAGGTGATCCCGAGGGGTTCGAGAAGCTGGGAGAGCGTAAAAAAATGCTGCTGAGCCAGCACTTCGGTCGGCGCCATTAAAGCGCCCTGAAAACCGTTCACCGCCGTGAAAACAAGGCCCGCCGCCGCGACAACGGTCTTTCCGCTGCCGACATCCCCCTGGACGAGGCGATGCATGGAACGCGCGCTTTTCATGTCGCGGAGAATGTCTTCCACCGCCTGGCTCTGCCCGGACGTCAACTCAAAACCAAGCGCGCCGGTCATCCGCTCCACCTCTTCCTCGCCGGTCCGATGGGAAAGCTCGCTGTTCTCTCTTCGCAGTTTCTGTTTTTTGATCTGAACGGCCAGCTGCATCATTAAAAATTCGTCAAAGACGAGCCGGCGGTACGCTTTTTCAAAACTTGCCTGCGAATCCGGAAAATGGATGTTCCGGAACGCCGAAAAGCTGTCAAGGAGCCCCGCCGCCCTGCGCCGGGAGGCGTTGAGCGGATCGCTCACCAGATGCATGAGGTCCTGGGTCAGCCTGAAAAGGAGCTGCCGGATCCCCTTTTGACTCAGGTCTTCGGTCAGCGGATAGATCGGCACGATCCTGCCCGAGTGGACGGTCTGGTCGGAGGCCGCCGCGATCTCGTATTCCGGATGGATCATTTGGACATGCCGGCCCTCCCGTTCCACCATTCCATAAAGGATCACGTTGGACTTTGGAAGGAAAACCTTCGAAAGGTAGGGCTGATTGAACCAGCTGGCGATAAGGGTGGAATGGCCGTCGGACAGGACAAGACGGAAGATCGTCTGGCCATGCCGCGTCCGGATAAGGCCGCGGCTCGTCACCGTCCCCTGGACGCATTCTTTTTCCCCGACGGTGAGCTCCGAGATGGTCCGGATGGGACTCCGGTCCTCATAGCGGCGCGGGAAGAAGTAAAAAAGGTCCTCCATGGCATGGAGCCCCAGCCTGCCGAGGACTTTTTGGCGCTCGGGTCCGACGCCTTTAAGGTAGCGGACGGGCGTTTTTAAGGTGACGTTTTGATCCATTTAAAGGCTTGCATTTGGCACCCTTCCATGATAAATTATTGCCTCTTCAAGGAGAGCGCATGTCCAGAGTTTGTTATTTTACAGGAAAAAAGCCCCATATGGGAAAAACGATCACGCGGCGCGGTATCGCCAAGCGATCGGGGGGCATTGGTCTCAAAACGACGGGTATCACCCGTCGGCGCTTCACACCCAATCTTCAGACCGTCAAGATCCTCGAGAACGGCACGGTCAAGACGGTCCGTGTCTCCGCGAAATACCTCAAAACAGGCCGGGTCGTCAGAGCTCCCAAGCGTACCTGGAAAAATCCCGCATCCGCTCAGGCTTCCGCCTGATCCCAGTCCTCCAGCTCGAGCTGGATCGAAGGAATCCCGTTAAATTCTTTTAAAGTTGGTTGGTGCACAATGTCCACCGGCCTGTCCGTCTTCACGCCGCTCCACCGCCGCCAGGCCCTGAAACCGACGACCTCATAAGCGCCTTTCCCCCCTCCGTCGGTCATCCAGCACTGCAGCGTATCCTGTCCGCGCTTTTTGGCTTCACCCTTCAGCCTCAGTCCGCGCGACAAAAATAGAGGTTTTTTATTGCCGGGCCCGAACGGGGCGATCCTCTCGAAATCCCGGAGAAAAGGCATGCTGAGCTCGGTCAGCTGAAGTTCCGCCTCGATATCGAGAGCGGAAGCAGCTTGAGGAGATTGAAAATCTTGATGGGCAACCTCATTGAGCCTGCTTCGGAAAGGCTGGATCTTTTCCTTGCTGATCGTCAGTCCGCAGGCCTGGGCGTGGCCGCCGAAATTCATCAAAAAATCCTCGCATTTCAGAACGCAGTCAAACAGCGAGAAAAGCGGGACCGACCGGCCGGACCCCTTCCCTATTCCTTCCCTAACCGAGATGACGATCGAGGGTTTCTTGTAGCGGTCGACGAGGCGCGAAGCGACGATGCCGAGAACGCCCTCATGCCAGTCGGGGCTTGAAAGCACAAGGATCTTTTCGTTCGCCGCCAGCTCATCGCGCTCAATGAGCTCTACCGCCTCCTCGAACGCGGCGGCCTCCACGCGCTGGCGATCGCGGTTGCCGTCATCCAGAAGCCGCGCTAGATTTTGCGATAAATTTTCGTTGTCCGTCGTCAAAAGTTTATAAGCATTCTCGGGCGTACCCATGCGGCCCGAGGCGTTGATCCGCGGCCCCAGCCCGAAAGCGATGTCACGGTAACTGATCGCCCCGCGGCTCACCCGTGCGACTTCCATCAGAGCCCGCAGCCCCGGCCTTTTTGTCCGGCCAAGCACGGGAAGCCCGTGTTTTAACAGAATGCGGTTGTCGCCGGTGACGGGCGCGATGTCGGCGATAGTGCCCAACACGACAAGGTCGAGATACTCCCTGACGTCCTCAAAACGGCCTAAAAGAGCCCACCCGAGTTTAAAAGCCAGCCCGCAGGCCGCCAGATTGGGATCGCCTTTTTTATCCCCGACGGTCGCGCTGATGATCGCGAAGGCCCTGGGAACTTTGCCCTCTTTGGGTAAATGGTGGTCAACGATGATGACATCGATGCCTTTTTCCTGAAGAAAATCCACATGGTCCGCTCCGGTGATCCCGTTGTCCACCGTGATGATGAGCCCCACTTTTTTCTTCACCTGCTTTTCGAGGGCCTCGCGGTTCAGCCCGTAGCCCTCCTTGATGCGATGCGGGATATAGGCTTCCGCGTCGGCGCCCATCTTCTTCAGGATAGGGACCAGTATCGAGGAGCCCGTGATGCCGTCGACGTCATAATCCCCGTAGACGACGATCTTTTCTTTGCGGTCAACCGCCAGGCGGATGCGGTCAACGGCCTTTTGCATGTCGCCGAACGCGAAGGGGCTTTCAAGATTTTCGAGAGAGGGGTTTAAGAAGCGGGCTATTTCCTCCGGGGACTTGAGGCCCCTGCGGAGAAGGATGGACGCGAGCGCGGGATGGATCTTAAATTCGGAGGCTATCGATCGGGCTTCGTCCACATGGGGTTGAACGACCCAATGTTTCTTCATTTACCTCTTCTTGGTCCCCGGCCAGTCGACCAGAACGGGCGCCGCGATGTAGACGGTCGAATAGGTACCGCTGATGAGTCCGACCATCATCGTAAAGGCGAAATCATTGATCACCTCGCCGCCGAAGAAATAAAGCGCCACAACCACGATGAAAACGGTCAGTGACGTGAGGATCGTGCGGGACAGCGTCTGATTCACGCTGTTGTTGACGAGCTCCTCGAACGTTTCCCGGAGGCCCTGCCGCCGGTGTTCGCGGATACGGTCAAAGATCACGATCGTATCGTTGATCGAATAACCCAAAATGGTCAGGATGGCGGCGAGGACCGGGATAGAAAGTTCGCGCCCGGTGAGCGCCACCGCGCCGATACAGATCAGGCCGTCGTGAAAAAGAGCGAGGATAGCTCCCATGGAAAGCTTGAAGTCAAAACGCACCGCGACATAAATACAAATGGCCGCCAGGCAGAGAAGAAGCGCCCACAGCGCTTTTCCGCGGAGCTCTTTGCCGATAAGGGGCCCCACGCTCTCGATCCTCAGGACCTCAAAAGCGTTTTCGGAAAAAGCAGTCTTCAGTTTTTCCGCGATGGCCTTTTCCGATCCCATCGGCGAGCGCACGATCATTTGGTTCGTTTCCCCCACTCGCTGGATCGTGGCCGTGCCGAAACCGATCTCACTCAACGCCTTTCTTAAATTCTCCACCATGACGGGCTTTTCAAAGCGGTACTCCTGCACGCTGCCGCCTGAAAAATCCACGCCGTACATCGCCTGACCCCTCATGACAAAAGCGCCGAGGCCGACGATGATCGCGGCCAGGGATGCCGCATAGCAGATCTTCCGGTATTTTAAAAAATTGATGGATGGTGTCTTCTTGAGGATCTGGAGCATCTTGAAACTTCCCAGACGGCCTTGCGCCAGCAGAAGATCAAAGATCGCGTGAGTGACGAAAAGACCGGTGAACATGCTAGCCAGGATACCGACACTCAGCGTCAGAGCGAAACCGCGCACCGCCCCGCTTCCGACATTGTACAGGATGACCGACGTGATGAGCGTGGTCAGGTTGGAATCCAGGATCGTCGCGAACGCTTTTTTGTAGCCTGCCATCAGCGACGCCGAGACGGGCTTCTTTAACGCAAGCTCCTCCCGGATACGCTCGAAGATAAGCACGTTCGTGTCCACGGCCATACCGATCGTGAGGACGATACCCGCGATGCCCGGCAGTGTCAGTGTGCCATGGAAATAACTGAGCGCGGCCATCACGATCAAAATGTTAAAACAAAGCGCCAGATTCGCGATTATGCCCGCGAAAAGATAATAACCCCCCATGAAGGCTACGACGACCGCCGCGCCGATCAACGTCGCCCGCATGCCCTTCTCGACAGAATCCTTTCCGAGGGTAGCGCCGACCGTCCGCTCTTCCTCTATAATAATGGGCGCCGGAAGAGCGCCCGCGCGGAGAGCGATCGCGAGGTCATTGGCCTGCTCGAACGTAAAACGACCGGTGATCTGAGCGCGGCCCGAGGGGATGCGCTCGTTGATGGTCGGGTAAGACTGAACTTTGTCGTCCAACACAATGGCCAATTGCCTTCCGACATTGGCCCCGGTCAGATCGGAGAAGAGTTTGCCACCCTCGGCATTGAGCTCGAGGTTCACGATCGGCTCGTTGTACTGGCCGAAATCCACCGACGCGTTCGTGATGTATTTGCCGGTAAGAGCGACCTCTTTCTCTAGCAGAACTTCGCCGCCCTCCTCTGTCCTATAGAGGGCCGCCCCTTCGGGAGCGTTTCCCGCTTTCACCTTCTCAAGAAGAGAGGCGTCCTCAGAAACCAATTTGAATTCTAAAAGCGCGGTCCGCCCGATGAGCTCAAGCGCGCGCTCACGATCCTTGATACCGGGAAGCTGAACCGCAATGCGCCCGAAACCCTGCCGCTGGATCGAAGGCTCCGCCACGCCGAACTGGTCAATACGGTTCCGGATGATCTCCATCGCGCGCGCCGAAGCGTCTTCGCGATCCATTTCGGGGACCTTTTCGAGGTCCACGCGCAGGACCAGGTCCATGCCGCCCTGAAGGTCAAGCCCGAGCTTTATCTTCCCTTCCTTGGGGCCCGCGCCGTCGGGATCGAACGGCGGGAAGGCGTAATACACCGAGATCGCCAAAATAGCCGCGATCAGCGGCATCTTCCATTTGAGAGACTTCGAGATCATGATTGGCGGGATTTGGTGACCTGCTGGATGGAACTTTTCTCGACCTCGACCTTCACGTTGTCCGCGATCCGGACCGTCGTGGTCTTTTCATTGACCGAAACGATCGTGCCGTGAATGCCGCCCCCCGTGATGACCTCGTCGTTCTTGTCCATCTTGGAGAGCATGTTGGCGTGATCTTTCTGTTTTTTTTGCTGAGGACGGATGATCAGAAAATAGAAAATGGCGAAAAGAAAAACAAGCGGCAGGAATTGAAGGATCGGGCTCGGTTGCGCACCCGGGGCGGGCGCCTGCGCGGCGTCAACCGCCATTACGAAATAAGGCATCATGGTTTCTTCTCCTTTGAATTGAAATTTCTCTCAAAATCCCGGCGGAACTCGCTGAAACGGTCTTCCTCGATCGCCCGCCTCATTGATTCAAGCAATTGTATAAAAAATGTGAGGTTGTGTAAAGAAGCAAGTCTGCCGCACAGGTGCTCCTCCG
>CAZBAY010000031.1:0-3022 GCA_964489945.1 uncultured Planctomycetia bacterium | reverse complement strand
GGGAAGATCGCGCCAAAGCAGAACGTGGGAATGAACATCAGCGTGCCGCAGATCAGAAGGCGTCCGACCTCAAGCAACGCCGGTTGGTCGATCGTCAGCGCGAATAGGCGGACTGTGAAGATCCCGATCCTTTCGTAAAAGGGAAGCGCCGCGAGCGCCGACGCCGCGATGATAAGCTGCAGCCACGCCCATTCCGAGGCCCGTGCGGGGCGCTTTTCCAATATTTTTTTGTACGCGGCGCTTCCGAGGGCGAGTCCCAGGAGAAACGTCGCGAGCATGATCGTGAAGGCGTAGGTGGAGCTTCCCAAAACCACCGCGAGGACACGCGTCCAGGCGACTTCGTAAAGCATCGCGATAGAACCCGAAAGGAAAAGCCCGGCGAGGAGCCACTTACCGTTTAGCTTAGTCATCTCGAGTCCGCCATTCGGCGGGCGAGAGATCTCCGCATTTGAGATTTCTCGGCCTTCGGCCTCGAAATGACGGGATAACATGCACGCGAGGAGGCCGACCGCGATATTTCCCGCCACCGCGATCGTGAGCGTGCCGCGCGTCCCGAAAGCCGGCAGGATCCAGAAGCCTGCAAGCAGCGTGCCCGTCATGGCGCCGGCCGTGTTGAACCCGTACAGCGCCGCGGTTCCGGACCCGATGGTTTCCTTTCGATGGATATAAAATTTCGCGAGCACCGGCAGCGTTGCCCCCATTAAAAAAGTGGGAATAAAGAGCATGAGCGAAGAAAGGAGAAAACGCGCGGACAGGAGAAGCGCCGGAGCGGCGGAATCCACCGTGTGCGCGAACGTCACATAGGATTGCTGGATGGTCTGCATCAAAACGAGGGTTAGAGCGGCGTAGATACCGATGCCGATCTCGAGACATCCGTAGGCGAAAAGCGGCTTTGTCCAACGGTCCACGAGGCGCCCGATCACCCAGCCCCCGAGCCCGAGTCCGGCCATGTAGGCGGCCAGGACCGTGGAGATCGCGTAGGTGGTGTTGCCGAAGGCGTGCCCCAAGAGGCGCAGCCAGAGGATCTCGTAGATCAGCGCGACGGCGCCCGAGAGGAAAAAGAAAAGATAACCGACCCAAAGCAATTTTTTCATATGGGATTTTGACTTAAGATAGTATAGATTACTATAGGATCGGCGAGAGTTCCTACGAAAAAGCGAAAGGGTTTGAAAGAATGGACATGGTCCAATTCCTTAAGCAATTCATCCGGTTCAATACAGTGTCTTCGCGTTCGAACGCCGCGTTGGCTCGCGAGGTGGGGCGGGGGCTCAAGCGCAGTGGTTTTAAAGTCGTGTATCAAAGCGCGAAAGAAGACGGGGTAGAGTATCTCAATGTCATTGGAATAAAAGGAAAGCGCGGCCGGCCGCTTCTTTTATGTTCACATCTGGATACGGTTCCGGCGGGGGACGCGAAAAAATGGACGCGGACCGGGGGAGATCCCTGGAAGGCGAAGAAGACGGGCGGGAATATCTACGGCCTCGGCGCGGCGGATGACAAAGGGCCCCTCGTTTCGATGCTTCACGCTGTCTCAAGCATTCGCGCCGAAAACCTCAAGCGGCCGCTGATGTTTTTAGGAACGTTCGGAGAGGAAAGCGGAATGGGAGGGGCCAAGACGTTCCGGCGGCTTTGGAAGGGGTCAAAGCCGCTCATGGCGCTCGTCGGCGAGCCGACGGACCTTGGGATCACGTACCGGCACAAGGGCATGGGTGTCATCGTGATTGAAATCACATCCGAAGTAAAAAGTCAGAGGATCGCGCCATCGAAAAAAATTATTTTTAAAGGAAAATCCGGCCATTCCAGCCGTCCGTGGCTCGGCGACAACGCGTTGGACAAAGCCGTCCGTTTCTTGAGGGCCAAGCGCGATTCCATTATCGTCAGTCTTGAGGGAGGGCATGCCGCGAACGTTATTCCCGACAAAGCCTCGCTTGTCATTGGCTCGGGCGGAGCGCAGGTTCCCGCGAAAGCTTTTTTAGACTGTTACGACGCGGTGCAGGCCGTGGTGAAAAAAATGAGCTCCCGGCCCGACCGCTCATTCCGCCCGCCGGTCCTCACGAGCAATTTCGGCGTGGCGCGTGTGAAAGTAGGGGCGACCCGTCGGGTCGGCCCTGCGCTATCCCTGACGTTTGATTTCCGCCTTTTGCCGAAGCAATCCGTCAAACCTATTTTCAAATTTTTAAAGAAAACGATCCAAGCCAAGTTTCGTTCCCATCGCGGCCTTCGCTTCAAACTGTGGATTGAACGGGACAACCCGCCGCTTGATCAGCGGTTGAACGATCCGTTGCCGGTTTTCGGAAAAAAAATCCTTCGCGCCGAGGGCCTGCCGCCGAAAATGGATGTGAAGCCTGCCTGCACGGAGGCCGGTATCTACGCGTCCTGGGGGGTTCCCGCCGTCATCTTCGGTCCCGGCCGGTCGGCGGGAAATATCCACGCGCCGAACGAGCGCGTGCCGGTGAAGCATCTTGAGAAAGCCGCGCGGTTTTACACACGCGCGATCGAGGCAATATGTTCCTGATCCGGAGCGCGGGTCCTGAAGACCTGAACCAAGTCCTGAAGCTCGCCCGGCACCTTGATTCCTATAATTTGCCAGACGATAAGGGGGAACTGCGGGCGCTTTTGCGCGACACGCGCGCTTCTTTCCGGGGCAGTTTGAAACGCAAGGACAAAATGAGATTCTTGTTCGTGGCGGAGGACATGAAAACGGGGAAACTCGCCGGATGCTCTCTCATTATCGCGCGTCATGGCACGCGCGAACTTCCGCATCTGGCGCTTCGCCTGAGTTCTGAAGCCAGGACGAGCCGTTTTCTTTCCAAGCGCCTTGATCACGCGGTCCTCAAGCTTTCAGTGGATACCGCCGGCTCCACCGAGATCGGAGGCCTCGTGGTCCTACCGGCGTACCGCCACCTGAAGGATAAAATAGGAAAGCAGCTTTCGTACGCGCGTTTCGCTTACATGGCGCGCCATCCCGAAAAGTTCCGGCGAAAAGTGATCGTCGAGTATTTGCCGAAGCTCGCGCCGGGCGGCA
>CAZBAY010000030.1:0-10966 GCA_964489945.1 uncultured Planctomycetia bacterium | reverse complement strand
CTTAACCCTTAAGACCAAGACCTACTTTAAGGGGACTATTGCAGGCGAAGAAAAAGTCGACTTCACCCAGCGCTATAGAATTGATGGAAGTGTCTCCTCCACCACGATCTCCTGGTATGGGGACGGTTCTTTAAGAGCTTCTTCCGCAGGGGTCGATGACGTCCTCGCTGAAACCCACGAATTCCGTGGCGGCACCGCAAATTCTGACGTCACCACAGGCTTAACGCTTAAGACCAAGACCTACTTTAAGGGGACTATTGCAGGCGAAGAGAAGGTCGACTTTACTCAGAGATACCGCATCGATGCCAGTGTGAGTTCAACGACCCTGTCCTGGTACCTCGTCGGAGGTATTCTTACCCGCGCCGCAGGCGCCAATGTCGATGACGTCCTCGCTGAAACCCACGAATTCCGCGGCGGGATCGCAGACTCTGACAATGTGCTGGGGGCCGACCTTGCGGTGGGCGGCGGCGATGACCTCACCTTAAAGACCAAGACCTACTTTAAGGGAACCATTGCAGGGGAAGAGAAGGTCGACTTCAATCAAAAGTACAGGATCGATGGAAGTGTTTCAAGTACCGTAATTTCTTGGTATCGGGATTCCGGCAATAATCTGATCCGTGCGTCCGCGGCCGGTGTTGATGACCCCTTGGCGGAAACCCGCGAATATCGCGGCGGCACAGCAAATTCCGACTCACTTGCGGGTACAGACGGTATTCTTGGAAACGATGATGATCTTGCGCTGCGCTCGAAGACTTATTTTAAAGGGACAATTTCAGGCGAAGAAAAAGTCGACTTCAGTCAAAAATACAGGATCGACGGCTCAGTCTCCACCACATCGATCTCCTGGTATAAGGATTCGGGCAATAACCTCATACGCGCGACCGCGGCGGGCGTCGACGACCCCTTAGCGGAGACGCACGAGTACCGCGGCGGTACGGCCAATTCTGACTCTCTTGCGGGTGTGGACGGCATTGCCGGAAACGATGATGACTTGAAGGTGAAAACTAAGACCTATTTCAAAGGTTCGATCGCCGGCGAGGAAAAGGTAGATTTCACACAAAGATACCGCGTCAACGGAACAGTTTCCTCCACTTCGCTCTCCTGGTACCTCGTCGGCGGGGAGCTTAAGCGAGCAGCTTTGGCAGGCGTCGACGATATTCTCTCCGAGACCCACGAATATAGGGGAGGCACCGCGAATTCCGACAGCCTCGCCGGGCCTGACGGCACTCTCGGGAATACGGACGATCTCAAGATCCGTCTCAAAACATATTTTAAGGGCTCGATCGCCGGCGAAGAGAAAGTGGACTATTCGCAGCGCTACAAGACCGACGGCAGCGTCGCTTCCACCACGATCTCCTTCTATGCCGGCGACAAGCGCGCGGCACAGGCGGGAGTGGACGATCCGCTCATCCTGACTGTCGAATACCGCGGCGGCACCGCCAATTCGGACGACGTGACCGGTTTGACCGTCAAGACCAAGACCCATTTTGCGGGACAATTCGCCGGGGAAGAGAAGGTCGATTATGTCCAGAAATTCAAACGGGACGGTTCTGTCAGTTCGACAACCCGCAGCAATTATAAGAAATGCAACAGCCCGTGCATCGAAGCGCCGGCTGATGAGGCGGGTCCGGACGATCCGCTCATCCGGACGATCGAATACCGCGGCGGCATCATTGATTCCGACGACATAACGGGCCTCACGAAGAAAACAGAAACCGAATTTGCGGGCGTCTTCGCCGGCGAAGAAAAAGTCAATTTCAGCCGGTCCTTTAAAACCGACGGCACGACGGTCAGGAGCACGTCGGTTTCCTTCTACAACAAATGTAACAGCCCTTGCACACTGACCCGTGCTCCGGACGCCGGCGTCGATGACGCGCTGGGCGTTTCCGTATCTTATAAAGGAGACAAGGACCTGACGGCCATCACCGATCCCGACACGAATATCGAAAACCGCGACGGGAAACAATTTTTCTACGGGGATGTCGGCGAGGAGATCGCCGATTACAGTCTCGGTTTCATTGTCGGAAGCACCGTTATCAAGTCGACCTCGGTGAGCTTCTACTCCGGCTTGAACGTACGCGCCTCCAGCTCCTTTACGGATGACGCGCTCTCCACGACCGTGAGCTACAAGCGTGACGCCACAGGGTCTCTCGCGGCCATGACCGGTCCCGACGCGGTCACCTTCCACCGGACCACGAAACAGGCCTTTGTCGGCGACCGCGGCGATGAGATCTTGAAGGAATCGCTGAATTATCGGGCCAACGGGACGACGCAGGCCAGCCGCACCGTCAATTTATACGGCCCCGGCGAAGCGATCGCGGAATTCGCCGACACGGACGACACGTTGAACAAACAAGTGACTTACGCCGGGACGGGCACTATCCGGACCAACGAAAACTTCTTCAATACGAAATTTGGAAAAGGAGACGAGCAGGCGGATTACTCCGTAGCTTACGATCGCTCCGGCCTTCACGAAACCGGCCGCACGATCAGTTATTACAGCGCGATGACGGCTACCCCGGGTGAAGGAGTACGGGCCGCGGATTCGGCCGGAGGCCAGGATGTCCTGCGGAAAACAGAAAGCGTGACGGCCTCCACGGTGGCGCCGCCGATCATCCTTTCCAGCACTTATCTCATGACGGATTCCTACCGCACCGAAGGCAAGACCGAAAAGTCCATCCGGTGGCTCGCTTCCGGTCGGCCGTCGGGAGAGACCCTTTACGATTACACCAACTTTGTCCTCACACGGACACGCGACTACTACGGCGCGGCCGTCAACAACGAGCTGAGGACCGAGACACTTTACGAGAACATCGACATGAACGGCACCGTCCTGCCGCAGATCGAAGGGGAGGAAAGGGGCACCACGACGATCGGATACTCGATCATCGGCGATGACGCCGAACGTTTTGTGAAGAACATCACAAAGAATGACTACAGCGTCGATGCCCAGGGCGACGTTCGTCTTTTGGCATCCGACAGCCGCAAGGTCCTCACGGCCGCGCCGGGCTTGTCGTGGTCGGCGCACAATTTCGTGACCATGCGTCAAGTGAGCAATACCACGCACGGAGGAATAACCGGGGAGGAGTACGTGGACACTGTCGAGACCTGGGACCAGGTGGGCCTCAGGGTCCATACGACGGCCGTTTACGAATACGATCCTATCGCGGCGTACCGCGACATTCTTCAGAAGGTGACGACTTCCGACGCACTGTTCAAGGTTTCGGAAGCGTTCTACGATCCGGACGGCCAGCGGTCGATGTACTCGCTGAGCTACGCCACCGGCGTCCTTTCCTCGTTCCAGCTCTCCCTCTACCGTGCCGACGGGACGCTTGGATCCACCGCCGGCTACCGGCGCGTGAACGCTCTGGACGCGATCAGTATCGAATGGGACGACACCAAGGCCCAGTACACACCGATCGTCACGCCGCCTTCGGGCTTCGCTCAGGCGGCCTATCAAATGGACAGCCTCACAAGGGAGGAGTATTTCGACGAGCGCGGCGAACTGGTCGACATCAGCGTGGCCTATGATTTTTACGGCACGGTGGCTTCGAAGGAAAAGCATGTCTATGGCGCTAACGGCGATAAAAACGTTCTTTCCCATAAGGACTATTTCGAGCGGACCAAGCCGAAAGACAATGAAATTTTCTTGAGCCTTCCGAATGACGATCCCACGCCGAGGGTCTTGGGTCAGAACGGTTTCATCGATGATATCGGACCGGCCGCCACGGACCGCCTGAACGGGCAGACCTGGTTAAGCGGCATTGAGGGGTCACGCGTCGAATATTTCTGGTCCCATATGAGGGAGATCGTTCCGAACCCGCCGCCTGATGAGATAGAGCCCGGGATAATCGACAAATGGTACTATACCTTCAACAAATACGCTGCCGACAATCCTTACCGGCTTGAAAAGCAGTATAAAATGAGCTCGCTCGCGAACGTGCAGAGCGAGCCGCCGCGTGGCATTCCGCCGGACATCTTCCCCGCCCAGGTCACGCTGGGTCTAGACACCGAAACGACCTATATCCCGGATCCGAATGGGCTGACCTCCGAGGAGGTCCTAGTGAAGACGCAGGTCAATTTTTCGACGCCTTCTCGAACGAATGTTTATATGAAGGCGGATCTTAAGAACGCCGACGGGCAAATGTACCTCGCCCAGCAGGAAGTAGAGGGCTCCACCGGACCGCAATTACTGGGGCCCTTTTTTGACACCTCTTCGGTCGATCGGTTGTGGACCCCTGTTTTCAATATCCCGGCCGAGGCTTACGTAACGCCCGACATTAAGGATCCTTTCGCCGATCTCAGTGATGAAGAAAAGTTAGGCCAAAGAGCGGTCGTCCGAAGCTCGGCGGTCATGAGGACCGATTATAAGTACAAGACGGAGAACACCTGCAACAGTCCTTGCGGAGACGTTTCCGTCCTTGATGAAACGATGACAGCCGGCGACTACTGGGGGAGCGAGCCGTCGGGTCACGGCAACGAAGCTTCGATCTCCGTTCTGAAGCATAAGACGGAGACCACCCTCTACACGCGCGATCTCACACAGGCGGACTTCAAAGCGAGAGTGCCGATAAGCAGTACATCATCCGAAACCGGCGGGAAGACCTCCAGCTGGAGTTCCTCCCAGTACAAGTACATTTACGACCCCCACGCCGGCGACAGTGAGACAAAGGGCAAAACGCTTTTGAAGACGATCGTGGAGACCGATTCCACAAGCGTAAGCGCGGGACCGCCGGCGTCGACCTCGAGGACGCTCTCCAGGAGCGAAACGTTCCACGGCCTGTGGTTTGGCGGAACGGATAATATTCCCGCGCAATACATTGAGCTGACGGCGGCCTACAATTATACGTTCCCTCAGCCGCAGAGTACCGAGCCGGTCTTTTGGGATTGGCAGGCCACTACTGGTTTGGCAAAATTCCCGGGCCTGCACGGCCAAAAAGTGCTTTTCCAGTTCAAAAAGCCCGGGCCCCCTGAAGGCCCTGAGAAACCCGAGCTAGCAAATTATCCCGAACAGAAGTGGTTCTCTGATGAGAAAAAAGAGTACCAGCTTTGGAAGGAAGTTCCCGACCAGTACGACACCAACACACAGTACAACACAGGCACGAGCACCAGCACCGCCACCGACACCGACCCTGAAGTGTGGCTGGACAAGCCGCATGAGGGCGGTGATACGTTCAACGGCCCCGTGTGGGATCCGGTAACCAACGAATTTCTCGGTGAGGGCGCCTGGTACCTCGTAGAGATCGTGACCACGGAGATCTTTGATAAAAAAGTGGAAGGGATCGATGAAGACACGACACCCGGTGACCCCGGATATTACCGGGAGGTCGGGTTTTGGGCTGCGGACACTCCGATGGTCAACAGTGACGACCCGAACGTCGATTGGGATGCGGGCAATCTGAGCTCGTGGCAGGTCGAGGATGGACATTTTAATCCAGTGACCGGCGTTGACGTTGATTCGAAAAGACCCGAAGAGGGTGAGAAATATTTTAAAGACACCCAAGAAGTCGGTGTCAACTACAAAGACAGCAAATACCATTACGTGATGCTCGACAATCCGGTGGTCAACAAAAAGGACGATGGTTATGAACCCATAGAAAATATAATGGCCGCGTTCAAGATGCTGGCCAAAGATCAATCAGCGCTTACCAAAGACAGCCGGCCCATCCTCAACCCGGACGGCACGATAGCAGGCTATGAGGCAGGCGGCGGCATAGTGACGATCGATAAATTGAGTATCGATCAGGCGATCAACCAGGCAGTCAATTCAGGCCAGGTCACTGCGGACGAGGCGGCTCAGATCCGGCTAGAGCTCGCCGCTGAAGGATTTACGGGCAAAGATTTCGTCGGGGTGGGAAAGATCAACACGGACACCGGAAAGTTCGAGGGCTTCCAGGTTTTTGAGAGGGGGGCGGGCGGGGCGTTGAAGGCCGCGGGCTTTGTCGGTTTCGGAGAGGCGGGCGCGGACGGTAAACGGGGGATCGTCAGCGCCAATCTGAAGACCGGCAATATTACCGTCAAGGGTGCCGACGGCACGACCACAAAATTCAATCTCAATGAGATCAATAACGCGAAGACGAAAGTCCAGTTAGACAAGGCGGTCGAAAGACTCGGCGCGCTCGAAGCGGCGCTCAAGGCCAATTTCGGCACGTTGGGCGATAAACTCGCCGCGAAATTCCAGCTTTTGGGCGATATTCTGAAACAGGGCATACAGGGCGGCCTGGACAAGGCGGGCATTGCGGACGCCGCGGCCAAAGCGGCCACGATCGCTCAGGCGGCCATCTTTATAGGAGCGGTTTTCTCGCAGTTCGGGATCAGCCAGAACTTCAACTTTGCGGGACAGGAATTTGCCGTTGACCGCGGCGGAAACGTGAATCTCTCTCTCACGGCCACACAGGCCCGGGCGCTCATCGACAGCGGAAGACTCACCGGGGCGGAGAAAGAGTTCGTTGAAACTGAGCTCAACAAGGCGATCGATCAATTCGGCGCGCGCGTTTTCTTCAGCGATCTAAGGGTCGTTGACGCGACGTTCAACAACAGCACAAGTGTCAAAGCCGGAGACCGGCTGGGTCTTGGTTTTAAAGAGACGGGATTCTTTGAAAGACAGGCTGCCGGCGCGATCGACAAGATCCTCGCGCGCTTCGGCGGACAGCTCCAGGCCCTCGGGAATTCAAAAGCCGGACAAGCGCTCCAGGCGAAAGTCGCCGGGCTCATCGGCCAGGCGGTCGAAAATGTCCGCGGGGCTTTCGCGGGTTCCGCGCTTAGCGGCATTAAACTGGATGCGGGTAAGATCAGCGAATTAAGGACATTTTTCGCCAGCCAACTCGGCGACAGAGCTAGAAGCTTCTTCAACTTAAATACTGCCTTCGCCACCGACGCAAAAAGCATCATTCAGGGCGCCAAGACGGCGCTGAAAATAGACCAAGCCATAAAAGATATAGCTGCCGCTCCGGAATCTGTCAGGGGCCAGCTCACTCGGGAGCTCAACGCCGCGCTCGGCACAGGCAACACAAGAGATATTGATCTCATCGCTTCTAAAGCAAAACTCGTTGACACGGCGGCCAAGGCGGGGATCGGAGCGGAGGGACTCGCGAGGATCGCCGGCGCGACGGACGCACGGCAGCTCCAGAGAGTGGTGGCCCTCGAATCAGGCAAGCTCAATCCGCTCAATCAGGCTAATGCGGCCCTGATGAGCGTGAATGATCTAGCCCCTGAAAGCACGCTTGCCAGAAACCTGAATGAAACCCGCAACGCACTGGCCAAGGAAACAGACCCCAACAAGGCCAAAGCGCTTACCCAGAAGCTCGATCAACTGGTTAAGCAGGCCAACCTCCTTGTTGAAGGCGTTAAAAAATTCGGGACGGCCGCTCTTGACATTGCCGGGGCGAAAGATCTGAACGCGGCGAAAAAAGAGTTTTCAAAATTCGAAAAAGAGGCCGGTAAGAAAGTCACACCCACGATCACGCCCAAACTTCCGCCCAACCAGCTTCCTCCGACCACCAAGATCTCGGACCTTTCCGCGCAATACGTGCGGAACAACCTGGGCGCCTTTTCAAACGAGCAGTTGAAACAGCTGACGGTCACACAGCTCAGCCAGCTTTCGTCCAACCAGCTTAATCAGGTCTTCCAGAAGATCGGCGGCGATCTCATCAAGACGATCGCAAATTCCATACAGAGCGGACAGTTCAACCAACTCACGAACCAGCAGAAATCGGCGCTCTTCTCGAACCCGAAGATCACCGAGCAGGTCGTGCAACAGGTGATCCAGCAGATCGACCCCAAGGCGCTTCCGACGGTTTTACAGCAGATCTCGGTGTTCATCCCGCGCGGGCAGATCGTTTCGGCGGTCCTTCAGGTGCTGGCCACCAATCCCGCCCAGCTCCAGGCCGCGCTGGGACAGAGCGTCACGTCCGACGCGTTCAAAAATCTCGCGGCGGCCAGTCCTCTGGCGGCGCTTTTCGCCAACCAGATCAACCAGGTTATTTCCTCGGTCGCGGCGGTCGACCCCGCTCTGTCGCGTCAGTTCCAGCAGTTTTTCACCCAGTCGATCAACCAAGTCACCACGGCTATTCAAAACGCGGGGGGAGTGCCGACCGCGGCCGCCGCGAAGGTCCTGATGACCGGCCTGGCCGCATTTACGCAAGTGGCATCGACGATGATGGCAGAGTTGAACGCCGCGGCGCCTATAAAACCCGGAGCCGGCGCCACGCCAGCCGCGATGGCTGATTATCAAAGGTCCATGGCCGCCCATAAAACGATCATGACCAAATCGGCGGACTTTCTCCTGACGACAGGACAAAAGATCATGGACCCGGCGACCGCGAAGCACTCCGTCGGCGTCCTCGTCAGGAACGCGGAAATATTCGCCAAAGCGACCACGTCGCTTTGGAGCGCGTCCGCCGCGAGCCCGGTCCTCCAGGAGAGCGCCGCCATGGTGGTGGCGAACGTCGCCGACCGGTCCGTCGCCTTGATGAACAAGGGATCGTTTGCCGCGGCCCAGACCGTCATGAAGTCTTTTAATTCCTTCGCCGCCGCGACCCAGAGGATCATGCAGTTCGCGGGCGCGATGGGCGCTGACTTACTTGGCCGGAACGTTGTCGCCGGCGCCGTCGCCAATATGGGAGATAGATACGCGAGGCTTGTCGCGACCGGGAGCCTGCAGTCGCTCAGCTCTGCCGGCCTGTTCTCACAGATGGTCGACCAACTTTCAACCCAGCTCAATATGCCCGGCAATCCCGGCCTCCAGCAGGCGATGGCGCAGGGCCTGGCGCAGATCGGCAGCGCGATCTTCGAAAGCCCCAATCCGATGCAGACCGCCCAACGTCTTGCCGCGGCCCTGCCCGCGATCGCCGAGGCCGGCAGGCTCATGGTCGATGTCGCGGGAGCGAACGTGAATGTCCAACAGGCGATCGGCGCCGCGCTCATCCAGCTCGCTCAGATCGCGATCGATCCGACGATACCAAACGGTGTCAGCCAGGTCTGGAACGCGGCCGCCGCGATGGCTTCTCCGCAATTCTTGCAGGGCATGCAGGCCATGGCGCAAAGCACGATGGGCGCGCCTGCCAGACTAGGCGATATGGTACGGGCTGAGACAGCGAAGGTCCTCGCCTCTGTCATTAACGATCCTAGCCCCAAAAATGTCCAAGCGGCAGGGCGTGACCTGACGAGCAGAGCGGCGACCATCCAGCAGGCGATCCAAGTCCAGGCCGCCGCGCAGGTGAAGAAACTTTCGCAGGGCGAACAGCTCCAGATCATGAAGGCGATGGGTGTCCAGAGCGCTAATATCCGCGGCTCGCAGATGACGCCTGACGGCAAGCTCCAGGTACAAGTCGCCGAGTTCATGGGCGCGGACGGCACTGTTTATAAGAACGCGACCCTGACGCTCGACGTCCAGAACGGCGTGAACTCCCTTAATGTACAAAACGCCGCCGGCCAGCTTGTCCTCGTCCAAAGCCAGGGCGCTTTGACGAACGCTGTCGGCACGATGGCGGCGGGCACGAAGGTCAACGGCTTCGTTCAATTCAACGCGGCCGGCAAGGCCATCGGCGGCATGGGGCAGGTCCTTTCCGGACCGATGATCGCGGGAGCGCGCGGGCAGATCGTTTCCTCTTATAACGCCGTCACGGGCGTCCTGAACCAGACCGGGCAGTTCTCGATGACCGCCAAAGATTATATGGGCTTCAAGAACGTCAATCTCGTCGTCGACGTCAACAACGGCATGAAGACCGTCAACGTATTCGACGAGAAAAGCGGCCGCCCGCTTCTCATCCAGACGAACGGCTACTCGCAGGACCTTGGCCGCAATGTTCAGGGTTGGGTCGCTTTTGACAAAGCCGGTAACGCGGTTGCCGGACGCGGCGAGATCGTTAAAACCTTTGAAGGCGGCTTCGCGGCGATCGAGGTCAGCTGTTCCGTGTGTTCAGCGTCCGCCGGCACGCTCTTCACCAACGGCGAGGCCACGCGCGTCAACATCGGCAACGACGGCGCGAAGCTCATGCAGTATGCCCAGCAGGCCGCCGGCGTCAAGCTCGATATCTTCCAATCTTTCATGACGCTCGCTCCTATGGGTGCGGAGGCAAGAGGCGCGTTCATGGCCAATGCTGCTACTGTTACGACAGACCAAGTGAGTAATCGCGCTCTTATGATCTCTAATCTCAACGCGGATCTTCCCGATGGCCGGCAGATCACCCAAAATTCGTTCCAGAATTTTATGGCGCTTGCCGGCATGGATAGCGCGGCCCGGGGCGAATACTTGACCAATCTTTCAACACTGACCGCCGGTGAAATAAATTCCACGGTCGACTTAGCGCGGAACGCCGGTCTTACAATGACCGGAAATGACGCGTTCGGTATTCTGGCCGGAAAGAGCGCGGCGGTACGCACCGAAATGCTTTCCAACGCGGCTCAATTTGGCACAAAGGAAAATGTTCAAAGCATCATGACCGCCGCGGCGGGCATTGCCGGCGTTAAAATGACCGAGCTGGGTGCCTTTGCGGCGCTTATGTCGAACGGAAAAGCCATCATCGGGGCCAATAATCTCACGACCGCTACTCAAGCCAATGTTGACTCCATCCTGGCCGCAGCCCAGGGTGTTGACGGTGTCAAACTCGACGCCCAGACCGCTTTCATGGCGCTCCTCAACAACGGGAACGCGATCATGGCCAACCTTAATGCGAAAGACCTCAACGGCAATGCCATCGTCTCCGCCGCCAATGTCGACAGAGTCCTGGCCTCAGCCAAGGGTGTTGACGGCGTCAAACTCGACGCCCAGGCCGCCTTCATGGCGCTTCTCATAAACGGGACAGCGATCATGGCCAACCTCAACGGGAAAGGCGCCGACGGCAAGCCCATCGTCTCAGCGGCCAATGTCGACAGGGTCCTGGCTTCAAGCCAAGGCATAAACGGCGTGCAGCTTGACGCCCAGACCGCCTTCATGGCGCTTCTCATAAACGGGACAGGGGTCACG
>CAZBAY010000029.1:0-6602 GCA_964489945.1 uncultured Planctomycetia bacterium | reverse complement strand
CAGCCGGGAGCTCGTCGAGATCCTGCCGTTGATGTTCAGGGAATTCGCCAAACGCGAGGATAACGTTCTCACGCGAGGCAAGATCACTTTCCCACAGATGGTCGCCATCGATTACGTTTCCAGGAAATCCAAGGTCAAGATGACTGAGCTTGCGAAGGTGCTCTCGATCAAGATGAGCTCAGCGACGGTGCTCGTCGACCGGCTCATCCGGGAAAAGCTTCTGTCGCGCGCCAGGGATGAGGCGGATCGGCGCCTCGTGTGGGTGAGCGCGACGCCGAAAGGCAAAAAACTGATCTCTGAGGTATTGGAGCAGAAGCGGAACAGCATTAAACAACTATTCGGCGTTTTGACTGAAGAGGAGCGGCGGCAGTATTTGGGCGTCCTGCGGAAGGTGAAAGATCATATCTTAAAGGATTTGGAGGAAAAAGCGTGAGCAGAGCGTTTCGATCTTTCCGCAGAGATTGCTTCGTCGGCCGCAGTGGCGGCCTGCTCGCAATGACATTCATTTTTCTTTTCGTTTGTCCGCTCGCGGTCGCCGCTGAAACGCTCACGCTTTCTGAGTCCTATCAGCTCGCGCTGAAGCGCAGCGAGGATCTCGCGATGAAGGCCGAATTGATCCAAGAGGCGGAGGCTCATTTTTACCAGTCCCTTGACGTATTTCTTCCGACCGCGCGATTTGTCATGACGCGGTCCGAACAGGACGCGGGAAAAGACCCCGCTCCGGCCAACGCCGCGGGCGAAAATGCGACCAGCAATCAGCTTCGTAGAACGACCCCTTTAAAGAGATTTATTTTTACTCAGCCACTTTTCAGCGGATTCAAGGAATTCGCTGTCCTTCGGGGTTCAAGCGCGGAGAAGAAGCAGCGGCGGCTTGAACTGCGCCGGGCCGAAGAGCTTCTTGTGATCGATATCGTCGAGGCTTTCTACGCTGTTCTGACGGCTCAACAGGACGCGCGTATCCTCGAGGAGATCCAAAAGGCTCTTGAAGAGCGCGTCCGCGAGCTCACGGAACGCGCGAAGATCGGCCGCTCCAGGGAAAGCGAAGTGCAGACAGCCATCGCGGACCTCCGCATGATCGAAATGGAGCTTGAGAGAGCCAGGCGGACGGAAACCACTTCGCGCCAGCTCCTTGAATTTTACATCGGCCGGGAGATCCAGGCAGAACTCTCGGATGACAGCCCCGTAGAAGAATTGAGAGAAGTCTCACATTATATGCCCCGGTCCGTTATCCGCTCCGATGTGAAAGCAGCCGAGGAAGGCTCCGTGCTGGCGGCGAACAACGTGATCGTGGCACAGTCCGGATTTTTCCCAAAAGTGAGCCTCGAGGGGAATTACTATACCGAACGCATTGGGTTTCAGTCGGGGATAGACTGGGACTATATGCTGGTCGTGGACATTCCGATCTTTGACGGGGCGCAGACGCTCGGCGATGTGAAACTCGCGGAGGCCAAAGAAGAGAGCGCCCGCCTTCTTTCCCAAAAAACCGGCCGCATGGCCGAGCTCGAGATCAAGAACGCCTATGAGGATTACCGCTCCTCGAAAGTCGAGGAAGCCAAACTTTTCCAGGCCGCGGAGGCCTCGCGGAAAAGCTATGAATTGCAGACGGAAGAATACCGCATGAACCTGGTGAACAATCTGGAAGTTCTCGACGCGCTGCGGCAGCGCGAAGCGATCCATCGGAGTTTCAATCAGGCGCAGTTCGAGGCCAAGCGCAATTTTTGGAAGCTCAAAGTGGCTGTGGGTGAAACGATCGCGGGAGAGAACGTAAAATGACGCTTTCCGATATTTCGATAAAAAATCCGGTCTTCGCGTGGATGCTGATGGCCGGCCTTATTTTCTTCGGCTATATCGCTTACACGGACCTGGGGGTCAGCGAGATGCCCGAGGTGGATTTTCCGGTGGTATCCGTCAATATCACGTGGGAAGGCGCCGCGCCCGAAGTCATGGAAAGCGACATCGCGGACATCGTTGAAGACGCCGTGATGAGCATCCAGGGGATCCGTGAGGTTTCCTCGACAAGCCGGCAGGGAACGACGGAATTGACGATCGAATTTGAACTGGAACGGGACATTGACGCCGCTTTGCAGGAAGTGCAGTCAAAGATCGCGCAGGCCCAGCGCCAGCTTCCGGAAGAAATAGACCCGCCCGTCATCACAAAGGTCAATCCGTCAGATTCCCCGATCCTGTGGCTCGGCGTGTCTTCGGGTGAGCGGCCCGTTAAAGATGTCATGGGGTACGTTCAGGACCACTTGAAAGACCGTTTTCAGACTATTTCAGGGGTGGGCGACATTGTGCTGGGCGGCTATGTGGAGCGCAACCTCCGCGTGTGGATATCCGGGAAGAAGCTCGACGAGTATCAGCTCACGGCCAATGACGTCATCAACGCCATCCAGACGGAACATGTGGAGCTTCCCGCGGGGCGCATCGAAACGCCTGAAAAAGAAATGAACGTTCGCACGATGGGCGAGGCGCTTTCCGTCGAAGAATTCGAGAATATCATCATTCCCCGTCGCGGCGGAGAGCCGGTCTACAAGCCGATTTATATAAAGGACGTGGCGACGATCGAGGACGGGTTGGCGGACCAGAGACGCCTTTCCCGCGTGCAGGGCAAGCGGGCCGTCGGTCTGGGCATCCGTAAACAGCGGGGCGCGAACGCCGTGGAAGTCGGCCGGCAGGTGAAAGAGCGTTTAAAAGAAGTGCAGAAAGATCTTCCGCCCTGGCTTGAGATCGGCATCAATTTTGACAGCACCCGCTTCGCGGAGGAGGCGATCCGGGAACTGATCTTTGTTCTCATTTTATCGGCGCTCCTGACGGCGCTTGTCTGTTGGATATTCCTGGGATCCTGGAGCTCGACGCTCAACGTTCTTTTGGCGATCCCCACCTCCATTTTGGGGACCTTCCTCATTTTTAAATTTGCCGGATTCACACTGAACACATTCACGCTTTTGGGCCTGTCGCTCGCGATCGGAATCGTTGTCGATGACGCGATCATGGTTCTTGAGAATATCGTTCGTTACCGCGAGGGAGGAAAGGGGAAGACCGAAGCGGCGACGATCGGCGCGCGGCAGATCACGTTCGCCGCGATGGCGGCCACGTTCGCGCTCGTGGCGATCTTTCTGCCTGTCGCGTTCATGAAAGGCGTCATCGGAAGGTTTTTCTTCCAATTCGGCGTCACGATCTCCGTCGCGGTCATGCTGTCGCTCCTGGAGGCGCTGACGCTTACACCGATGCGCGCCTCCCAGTTTTTGAAGGTCGGCGCACGCACGACCCCCTTCGGCCGCGCGGTCGAACAAAGTTTCAGAGGGCTCGCGGCGGGCTATAAAAAACTGTTGGGCGTCGTGCTTCACGCACGGTGGATCGTGATCATCGCGGCGACGGTGATCTTTGTCCTTTCGCTGGGGCTCTTCGGGGTTCTCCGCAAGGAATTCGTGCCGGCCCAGGACCAGAGTATGTTCCTTTGCCGCCTCAAAACGCCTGTCGGATCTTCGCTGGAATTCACCAGCGAAAGGTTCAAGGAAGCCGAACAGTTCGTGTTGAGCTGTCCGGAAGTCCGGCGTCTTTTCGGGGCGATCGGCGGCTTCGGAGGCGGGGAGGTGAACACCGGCATTCTTTTCGTAAGTTTAAAGTCGAAGGAGGAGCGCGGCGTACGGCCCGGACGGAGGCGTCCGATGTCTCAGCAGGAAATCATGGCGCTTTTCAGAACGGAGCTGGCCAAAATTCCTGATTTTCAGGTTTTTATCCAGGATCTCTCTATGAGAGGTTTCACGGCGCAAAGGGGTTTTCCGATAGAATTCACGGTTCGCGGCGGCGATTGGGAGAAACTGGCCGGATATTCCGACGAGATCATGAAGAAAATGGAAACGTCGGGCCTCATGACGGACGTGGACTCTGACTATCTTCTGGGCATGACGGAGGTTCAGATCAAGCCGAACCGGCTGAAGGCCCGCGAGCGCGGCGTGGACATGGCCGTCATCGGGAATACCGTCAACGCGCTTTTTGGAGGCCAGCGGGTCGGAAAGTACACCCGTGAAGGCCGCAGATACGATGTGAGAGTGCGGCTTGCGGCCGACGAGCGGCTTGAGCCGAAAGACATCGAAAAGTTGTGGGTGTGGAACAACCGCGGGGAGCTCGTGAAGCTTTCAGAAGTTGTGGATATCGAGCTCAAGCCGTCCCTGATGAGCATTACGCGGAGGGACCGCCAGCGCGCGATCGGGATCTTCGCGAACGTGGCTCACGGAAAATCCCAAAGCGACGCGCTGGCCAGCGTCGAGAAGATCGCCAAAGAGGTGCTGCCGGAAGGTTACCGGGTTGTGCTGAGCGGAAGCGCCAAGGTCTTCAAGGAATCTTTCCAAAGCCTTTTCTTCGCGCTGTGGCTCGGCATCATTGTGGCCTATATGATCCTAGCTTCTCAGTTCAACAGCTATATCCATCCGTTCACGGTACTCTTGGCGCTGCCTTTCAGCATTTCGGGCGCGCTGCTCGCGCTTTATCTGGGGAACCAGTCCCTTAACGTTTATAGCATGATCGGCCTTATTCTCCTCATGGGCATCGTGAAGAAAAATTCGATCCTTTTGGTGGAATTCACCAATCACGTCCGACGCGATAAGGGAGCGGGTGTCCGGGAAGCGCTTCTCGAGGCCTGCCCGATCCGTCTGCGGCCCATTCTTATGACCTCGATCTCGACGGTCGCGGCGGCGGTTCCCGCGGCCCTGGCGTTGGGGCCCGGCTCGGAAACGCGTATTTCGATGGCCGCGGCGGTCATCGGGGGCGTCGTCGTGTCGACGCTGCTGACGCTCTTTGTGGTACCATGTGCGTATAGTTTACTCGCAAAATTGGAGAGACCGGCACAGCATGCTCCTTAAGGAAGCTGTTTTTTTTCTTATCCTGCTTTTTTCATTTGTTTCCACGGATACGAGCGCGTCCTCCGCGCTTCCCAAAAGAAAATTCGAGCTCACGTTCCCGGGAACGGAACCTGTCGTCGATTACAAAAAATATGGAAAATTTTTTGGGATCGGCCGTGAAAATTATGAGTACCGGATACTCGACCGTGAGGGCTTGAGCCTGGCGGCCGGCGAAGGGACCTACCCCAACACTTCCTTTATCAGCGACCCCGAATACCAGCGCTTCAAATCCGTGCACGCGGGCCAGATCAACCCCTGGGACTATGTGGACAGCGGTTCGGCGCGCAATGATTTTTACGCGTGGCTTGACACGCAAAGCGAATCGGAGGGCATCCGGCTTTATTACACCGCCGAGACGCTCAGGAAGGCCGGACTGCTGACAGAGGCGCTGAAGGCTTACTACGCGATCGTTATCCATTTTCCTAAAACGGTCCAATGGTCTTCGGACCGGAGTTTCTACTGGTACGTGGCGCCGGAGGCGATCGCGCGCATCCGTAAGATATGCGCTACGTATCGGGAGATCGGTGTTCAGCTTGAGGGGGCCTTCGTGGAAGCGGACCTGGCCGGCAAGACCAATCCTGAATTGGACAGGGTCCGCGTATGGCCGGGGAAATTTGTTCCGATGGATGGGAATAAAGGCGAAAAGCGCCCTTACCGCGTCACGAAAAAAAGGGGTAATGGCAGGGTCAGGGCCGTTAAAACCGATGACCGGTTCTGGACGCTCCTCGTGGACGGAAAACCGTTCACGGTGAAGGGGGTGACTTACGCTTCCACAACGATCGGGGAATCCGCCCACGCGATCAATCTGCGCCCCTGGATGAATCTCGATGACGACCGAAACGGAAAAAATGACGGGATGTTCGATTCGTGGGTCGACAAGAACGGAAACAACCGGCAGGACCCCGGCGAGGCGGCTGTCGGCGACGCGAAGCTCCTGAAGGAAATGGGCGCCAACGCGATCCGCGTTTATCACGGCACCGACCTGGACGGGAATTATGACCCTAAGGAATACAACAAAGAGCTCATGCGGACGCTGAACCGCGACTACGGGATATTTTTTATCATGGGTGATTTTGTGGGGGCCTACACGGTCGGTTCCAAGGCGGATTGGGATGAGGGCACGGACTACAATGACGCCGGGCAGAAGAAACGAATGAAAAAAGTCGTCCGGGACATGGTGCAGGACCACAAGAACGAGCCGTACGTCCTGATGTGGCTTCTGGGAAATGAGAATCAGCATGCCCACACCCGGACGAACGCCGATGAGCATCCGGCCGCGTACGCGAAATTCCTGAACGAAGTGGCCCGGATGATACACCGGCTGGACCCGAACCATCCCGTCATGGTCGGAAATCTCGCGACGCTCAACGTGAAAGAGCTGGCCCGCTACGCGCCGGCGATCGACGTTTACGGCGCCAATGTCTACAACGGAGCCTACTCGATGGGAAGCATCTGGCAGATCGTCAAACATCATTACGACCGCCCGGTTCTTTTCACCGAAATGGGATGCGACGCGTACGCCGAAGGCCTGGGCCCGGAGGATCAGGGGCAAACGGAATATTTCCGGGGCAACTGGGAAGATATCGAACTTAACAGGGCGGGGAACCGCGGCGAGGGGAACGCGATCGGGGGTGTTTTTTTTGAGTGGATCGACGAGTGGTGGAAAACGTCCAAGGGCGACGGCTGGGGCGACCCGAACGA
>CAZBAY010000028.1:0-2441 GCA_964489945.1 uncultured Planctomycetia bacterium | reverse complement strand
CGACCTCGCGCAGGCGCACGACGATGTCGCGTAGCTCCTCCGCCGCCGCTCCGAGCTCGTAAAGATCAGCCTCCTCGTAAAGCCTGACGCCTTCGGCCACGTTCACCCTTTTTCCGTCCAACGCTTTATTTAAAATATCCTGCACGGTCATTTGTTTCTCCTCAAGGCCTACCGGCACCCGATCGCCTGCTGGCTTCCGACCTCGTCCCCGATCTCCTGAAATTCCCCGACGGACTCTATCATCCCGCACTTTGAAGCATAGTCGAGGTAAAGCTTCATCCCCTCTTTCAGTTTTTCATCAAGACCATAGGAAAGACGGGAAAAATAATTCTCCAAAACCGCTTTTGGAAGCTTTGACTCTCTCTCCGCCGCGGCAAAAACCTCTTCCCTGCGGGAAAGTCCCCAACGCTTCGACTCCATCAGAGCCTCACGGACCTTCATGACCGCCTCGGTTTGAGTTGAAAAGATCTCCCGTCGCACAGCCCAAACCGCGAAAACGATGGGCAGTCCCGTCCAGGCGCGCCATTCCTTGGCAAGGTCCACAGTTATAAGACCGTTCCCACTCAGCCGTTCCTTGGCCAGCAAGGCTTCATCTCCGATGAGAAGCATGGCCTCGCAGCCTGCGGGGATTTTGCCGGTCTCTCCGGCAAGTGCCGTGAAGTCAGGCTCAAATCCGTACCGCAAACGGCAAATTATTTCCAGCAGCGCGGGCGTCGTGCGCCCTTGCGCCGTCAGCGCGATCCTTTTTCCCTTAAGCTCCGCCAACCGGCGCTTTGAAAAAAGCAGAACGCTCTCCACCCCGCTTTTGGAGCTGATCGAGAGGTCCGACAAAAGCAGAAAATCCTTCTGGTATTCCGCGTAGCAAAGGACTGACACGGGGCTGATCTCGAGCTCCTTCGCCAGGATCTTCCGGTTGAGCTCGGCGGGGATCCCTCGCACGAGATCCGCCTTGACCGCCACGGCGCCGCTTCGGAGGCCCAGGTCTACGGGCAGGGAATTTATGAAAGCGATGGAACCCAGACGGATCATGCGACGAGGCATTCTTTCTGGATCGGCGTGTAGGTGCTGTTGATCTCGATAGGTTCCGAATGACAGGCCCTGATAAGCCTCACGAGCTCATCGTGCGTAAATCCTTTGGACTGGGAGCCGGCCGCTTTCGCGATCGTCTCATCAAAATTCGTACCGCCGAGGTCGTCGACGCCGAATTCAAGCGCCACGTGGATCAGTTTCTCATCGACATAATTCCAAAGCTGACGAATATGCGGAAAATTGTCGAGCATCAGGCGCGAGGTGGCGAGCACCTGAAGGTCCGTCACTCCGGTTGTCCTCGGTATATGCGAAAGCTCAGTGTTGTCTGGCTGAAAAGCAAGAGGAACAAAAGCGAGAAATCCGCCGCTCTCGTCCTGCGTTTCGCGGAGCCGTATCATATGATCCACGCGCTCTTCCGGTGTTTCCACGTGGCCGTAGAGCATCGTCGCGTTAGACCGTAGGCCAGCCTCATGGACAAGCTTATGGACATCGAGCCATCGCCGTGCGCTGATCTTCGGCGCGCAAATAAGGGCCCTCGCCCGCTCACTGAAGATCTCGGCGCCGCCGCCCGGCACACCGCCGAGCCCCGCGTCCTTGAGGCGCGCGATGACTTCCTCGACCGTGATCTTCTCAAGCCGCGCATAAAAATCAAGCTCGACAGCCGTAAACGCCTGGATCAAAACACCCGGACACGAAGCTTTGATCCTCCTGAGCATCTCTTCATAGTACGAAAGTTTAAGGTCGGGATCCAAACCGCCGACGATGTGCACCTCCCACACGCCGTGGCCTGCCGCCACCTTCACGCGCCGCTCGATCTCCTCAACGGTAAGCGCGTAGGCGTCGGCGTCTTTTTTTGTTTTCGCGAACGCGCAGAATTTGCACGACAGAACACAGATATTGGAATGATTGACGTTGATGCTGTGCGTGAAATGGGCCTTTTTGCCGTGAAGCCGGCGCTTGACGAAATTGGCCATCGCCCCGAGCTCGACAAGATTGTTGCTCCGGATGAGGCGGAACCCGTCCTCTTCCGACAGACGAATCTCCGCTTTGACCTTATCAAAAATATCTTTGAACTCTCTGACGGTTTCCATTTATTCCGCTGAGGCCTCTCTCCACCTTTTAAACAATTTATGTTCGATCTTCAAAAGATCCAGAACTCTTCCCACCGTAAAATCAACCATCTCTTCCACGGTCTTTGGCCGGTGGTAGAACGCGGTCGTCGCCGGTACGATGTGCACGCCGATCTCTGAAAGATACAGAAGATTCTTCAAATGGATCGGGCTCATGGGGCTTTCCCGCGGCACGAGGATCAAGGGCCTTTTTTCCTTGATCGAAACACTCGCCGCGCGGTGGATCAAATTCATCGTGACGCCGTGAGCGATCGCGCCCACCGTCGACATGCTGCAGGGCGC